>NZ_JAFCLY010000016.1:0-165544 GCF_018130185.1 Bradyrhizobium sp. AUGA SZCCT0182
TGCTCGGCGGCGCCGAGCTGATCCGGCGCCGGCAGCGCCTTGCGATCGATCTTGCCGTTCGGCGTCAGCGGCAATCGATCCAGCACCACGATACGAGCAGGCACCATGTAATCCGGCAGCACCGACGACAGCGCCGTCTTGAGCGCCAAGCCGTCCGGCGACGCCTCGCCGCTGACATAGCCCACGAGTTGGCGGCCAGCGCCAACCTCGCGCGCCACCACCACGGCTGCGCGCACCGCGGCCTGCTCCATCAGCCGAGCCTCGATCTCGCCGAGCTCGATCCGGAAGCCGCGGATCTTCACCTGGTGATCCGAGCGGCCGATATATTCGAGCACGCCGTCGGCCCGCCACCGCGCCACGTCGCCGGTGCGATACAGCCGTGCACCGGCAGGGCCAAACGGATCGGGAATAAAACGTTCCGCCGTCAGCGCGCCGCGCCGCCAATAGCCGCGCGCGAGTCCCTCGCCGCCGATATAGAGTTCGCCGGCAACCCCGACCGGCGCAAGGTTGAGATCATTGTCCAGGATGTGCAGCGTGGTATTGCCGATCGGGCCGCCCAGCACTGGCCTATCGTCTTGCGCGTCGAGGCGATGACGGGCCGACCACACCGTGGTCTCGGTCGGGCCGTACAGATTCCAGACCTCGCCGGCCTGCGCTACCAGCCGACGCGAAAGATCCGGCGGCAGCGCCTCGCCGCCGCACAGCACGCGGCAGCTTTGCGGAAGCTGTGGCCCGTCGTGATCGAGCAGCATCCGCCAGGTCGACGGCGTCGCCTGGATCATCGTCACGCCTTGCGCTGTCACCATCGCCTTGAGCTGGCCCGGATCATGCGCCGCGGCACGATCCGCCAGCACGACGCGCGCCCCCAGCGTGAGTGGCAGCCACAGTTCCAGCACCGCAATGTCGAACGACAGCGAGGTCAGGCCCAGCACGCGGTCCTGTGGCGTCATTCCCGGCTGTTCCGCCATCGTCGCCAGAAAGTTCGTCACCGCGTCGTGGCGGACCATCACGCCTTTGGGCAGGCCGGTCGAACCCGAGGTGTAGATCACATAGGCCAGGCTCTCGGGATGGATCGTGAGATCAAGATTGTCGGCATTACCACCCTCACCGCCAGCCGCCTCGTCGAGCAGCCACGCCTCGGCGCCGGTTTCCTTGAGCACGGGAGCAAACTGCCCCAGCAACGACGTCTGCGTCAGCACCAGCGCTGCGCCGCTGTCGCGCAGCATGTGGGAAAGCCGCTCCGGCGGATAATCCGGATCGAGCGGCAGATACGCCCCGCCCGCCTTCAGCACCGCCAGCAGCGCCACCATCATCGCGACGCCGCGCTCCAGCGCCAGACCGACCACCACGTCCGTCCCGACGCCGTAATCCCGCAAGTCACGGGCCAGCCTGTTGGCCCGCTTGTTCAGCTCGCCATAGCTCAGCGCCGCATCGCCAAACACCAGCGCGATCGCATCCGGAGCCCGGCGAACCTGCTCTTCGAACTGCGCGACCATTCCCCGGCGTGGTTGGTCACGACGGGTACTGTTCATGCGCAAAAGCAGCGCCTCATCCACAGGATCGTTCGCCGCGATCATACCGACCGGTCGATCCGCATCAGCGCTCAACGCCTCCAGCAACCGCACGAAGGTGGCCTGCAGCCGCGCCACCTGCGCCTCGTCAAAATGCTTGCGCTGATAGTTGAGCACCAGCCGCAGCCGCTCATCGAGACCGACGCTCGCGAACAGCGGATAGTTGCTGGTCTCGGTGATCCTTGTCTCGCCGACACGGACGCGCTGGTTCTTCTCCTTGAGCGCACTGTCGACCGGATAATTCTCGAACACCAGGATGCTGTCGAACAGCGGCCGTCCGGGACGTCCCGCCAGGCGCTGGATTTCATAGAGCGGCGTCCAGCCGAATTCGCGCATGGTCAGATTGCGGTCCTGCAGCTCACGCAGCCATGCGCCGATTTTCTGCTGCGGACTGGCGCTGTCGACGACCGGCAAAGTGTTGATGAACAGGCCCACCATGTCTTCGGCGCCTGCGAGCTCCGACGGCCGCCCCGACACGGTGACGCCGAAGCAGACCGTGCCCTGCCCGGTATGCTGACGCAGCAATTGCGCCCAAGCGGCCTGCACCAATGTGTTGAGCGTCACGCGCTCCCGGGCTGCAAATTGCTGCAGCCGCGCGGTCAGCGCGACGTCCATTTCCAGCGCCAACGCACCGTGACCCGGCGTTGCTCCGCTCAAGCGTTCCGGCGAGCCATCCGAGAGCAGACCCGGCTCCCCCCGTTCCGCCATCGCCGTGCGCCAGAACGCGGCTGCGGCGTCGCGATCCCTGTTCTGCAGCCAGCCGATGTAATCCCGATAGCGGCGCTGCAAGGCTGGCAACCGGCCATCGGCGCTGTATTGCAACACCTCGGCGATCAGCCGCGCCGAACTCCATCCATCGAGCAGGATGTGATGATGGGTCCAGATCAGCCAGTGACGGTCTTCTCCCAAACGAACCAGCCGGACCCGCTGCAAGGGCGGCCGCGACAGGTCGAAGCCTTCGAGGCGTTCCTGCCGCGAGACGTCCGAAAGCGCAGCATCCAGTCCGGATTGCTCCAGCACCGCAAGGCGCGCGCGCCAATCCTCCTCGATGAACGGCACCTCGGCGTGGCGATAGACCACCTGTTGCGCCGAACCCGACAGGTCGCGCCAGACAAACCCGGTGCGCAGCACCGCATGGCGGTCGCTGACCGCCTGCCAGGCCAGACGAAGCTTGCCGGCATCAAGGCCGTGTATTTCGGCGGCAACCTGGTTGACATAAAGTCCGCTCTCGCCGTCGTGCATCGCATGGAACAGCATGCCCTGCTGCATCGGCGACAACGGATAGATATCCTCGATCTGGCGCCAGTCGAGTTCCAGCCGGTCGAGATCGGTTTGGCTGAGCCCGGACAACGCCACATCCGACGGCGTGATTCCGCAGGCACCGCTGGTGCAGTGATCGACCAACTCCCGCAGCGCCGCCTCATACAACGCGGCCAGCCGCTCGACCGTCTCGCGCCGATAGCGCTTGCGGCCGAAGCCGAACGACAGCCGCAGCTGCCCCTCGCGCACCGTGCCGTTGACGCTGAGCCAGCGCCGCAGAGGGCTCGATGCGCTGCGCGAGGGGCCCGCACTTTCGGGCGCCATGGCGAACGCCTCTCCCGCGCCGCCGTCGATCTGGCCGAGATAATTGAACGTGATCTTCGGCTCGGCCGCTTTCGACAACGCCGCGCGCTGCTCTTCAGAGCCGAGATAGCGCAGCACGCCGTAGCCCAGCCCACGGCCGGGAATGGCGCGAAGCTCTTCCTTCACGGTCTTGACCAACAACGACGGATCCTGCGAGCCGCCGGCCAGACGCACGGGAAACGCGGTCGTAAACCAGCCGACCGTACGCGAGATATCGATATCGCCGAACAGATCCTCGCGGCCGTGGCCTTCCAGTTCGACCAGGACATCGTCCTGTCCGCTCCATTGCCAAACGGCGCGCGCCAGGCCGGCGAGGAGAAGGTCGTTTATTTGCGTGCGGTAGGCGGAAGGCGCGTCCGTCAGCAGGCGGTGCGTCAGTTCTGCGTCGAATGACAGCGAGATTTCGTCGGCGTCGGCGATGGTGTCGATCCCGCCGTAATCGTCGTCGCACGGAAAATCCGCAACTCCGTTGCGCTCCACCCAATAGGGTAGTTCTGCCGCGAGTTCGGACGCCGCCGCATAAGCCTCCAGCCGGGCACCCCACAGGGAATAGGCATGGCTCTTCGGCGGAAGCACAACCGTGTTGCCTTGCGTCAACTGGTCGTACGCCGCCGCGACGTCTTCCAGCAGCACCCGCCACGACACGCCATCCACAACCAGATGATGGATCACGATCAGCAAGCGCTGGCTGCCGTCGGCGACATCGATGCCAACCGCACGCAACAGCGGCCCATTGGCCAGCGACAGGCTTGCCTGCGCCGAGGATGCAAGCGCCGTGACGGCTTCACCATCAACCGCGCTTCGAACCCACAACAGCTCAGCCACATCCGGCGCGGCACCATGCTCCGCACGCCACACGCTGTCACTCGCTTCGAAGCGAAGCCGCAACGCGTCGTGATGGGCCAGCATGGCCGCTATCGCGCGTCCCATGACCTCCCAGTCAAGCCGGTCGTTTGGCCGCAGCAGCACCGCCTGGTTCCAGTGATCGCGTTCTGTAACATCCTCTGCGAAGAACCGGGTCTGTATCGGCAGCAGACGATGCGAACCGGATACCAATCCCTGGTCGGCGCGCGTCTCGCTCAGTTGCTCGATACGTGCCGCGAGCGCCAGGGCTTCCAGCGTCTGATGCCGGAACACATCGCGCGGTTCGATCAGGTAACCGGCGCGTCGGGCGCGGCTCACCATTTGCAGCGAGATAATCGAATCGCCGCCGAGTTCGAAGAAATTGTCGGATAGGCCCACGACAGGCCGGCCGAGCAGTTCGGCCCAGATCGCCGCGAGCGCCATTTCCGCCGGGGTACGCGGCGCCAGGTGCTCCGAGCCGGTGTCGATCGCGTCCGGCGCCGGGAGCGCACGCCGGTCGACCTTGCCGTTCGGCGCCAGCGGCAGCCGTTCCAGCGTCACGATTCGCGACGGCACCATGTAGTCCGGCAGAACGGACGACAGCGCCGCGCGCAAGTCCGTCCCGTCAAGTTCGCTCGCCCCGCAAACGTAACCGAAGAGCTGACGTGCCAGGCCCACCTCGCGCGCAACCACCACCGCGGAGCGTACGCCGGGCTGCTCCAGCAGCCGCGCTTCGATCTCTCCGAGTTCGATGCGGAAGCCGCGGATCTTGATCTGGTGATCGGATCGCCCGACATACTCGATGGCGCCGTCCGGGCGCCAGCGCGCCAGATCCCCCGTCCGGTACAGCCGCTCACCGGGACCGCCAAACGGATCCGGGATGAACCGTTCCGCCGTCAACCCCTGGCGCTTCCAATAGCCGCGCGCCAGCCCGACGCCGCCGATGAACAACTCGCCCGTCACCCCGGCCGGTACCAGGTTCAGCGAAGCGTCAAGGATGCGAATGGCCGTGCCCGGGATCGGTCGCCCGATCGGCACGCGCACCGCGCCGTCGTCGCGGCAATTCCAGAACGTCGCGTTGATCAGGGCCTCGGTCGGACCGTAGCGGTTGTCGAAGCGAACGTCGGGGAAGGCCGCGAGCACGCGCGCCTTCAACTCCGCAGACAAGGCTTCGCCGCCGGCAAACAGCCGTTTGAGCGTCACGCAGCGTTCCACCTCCGGCTCAGCAATAAAATGCTCGAGCATTGGCGGCACGAAATGCAGCGTCGTCACATCGTGGGCAACGACCGCGTCAATGAGAAGCCGCGGTTCGCGATGTGCACCCGGCGCGGCGATCGCAAGGCGCGCACCGACCGCAAGCGGCCACAGAATTTCCCACACCGACACGTCGAAGCTGAACGGTGTTTTCTGCAGCAGGGTCTCGCTGGCATCGAGGCGGTATTCCGCCTGCATCCAGCCGAGCCGTGCGGCCAGCGCGCCATGCGAGCAGGCGACGCCCTTTGGCATGCCGGTCGAGCCCGACGTGTACATCACATAGGCGAGACTCTCCGGATCAAGCGCGAGATTGAGATTGCACGCCGGCTCTGCTGCCCCGGCCTCATTCTCCACGTCGACTGCCCAGGCCTCCGCGGCCGATTCCGCCATCACAGGCGCGAGGCGTTCAAGCAGCCGGCTTTGAGTCAGCACCAACCCGGCGTCACTGTCGCGCAGCATATGCAGCAGCCGATCAGCCGGATAATCCGGGTCGAGCGGCAGATAGCCCGCGCCGGCCTTGAGGACGGCGAGCACACCAACGATCAATTCGACGCTGCGTTCCAGCGCGACACCCACCAGCTGGTCGCGGCCAATACCGCGGTCCCGCAACTGTCGCGCCAGACGATTGGCGCGAGCGTTCAACTCGCCATAGCTGACCCGTTGATCGCCGAGGACCAACGCAATTGAGGACGGTGAAGCAGCGGCCTGCGCCTCGATGCGGGCAACGATTCCGCCACCAAAATCCGAAATCTTGTCGAGCTCGATTGCGCCGCCACTCCAGGCGAGCATTTGCCTGACCTCATCGACATCGAGCCCGGTGAGTTCGCCAAGCGGAGCGGCGGCATCCGTCACGATCTGCGCGAGCAGGCGCGACAGGCAGGCTTGCAGATATCTTATCTGGTCCTGGTCGAACCGGCCGCGGTCATAGCGGAAACCGAGATTGATGCCGTCGGTCTTGGCGAATACCGCTACCGTGAGCGCATAATTAGTGATCGAGACCTGCTCGACCCGTCCAAAGCGGGAGCCGCTTTCGTTCTCTCCGCGCAGGGCCTCATCGATCGGATAATTCTCGAACACCAGGATGTTGTCGAACAGCGGCCGGCCGGATCGTCCGGCCAGGCGCTGGATCTCGTAGAGCGGCATCCAGCCATGGTCGCGCAGATCAATGTTGCGCTCCTGCAAGCCGCGAAGCCAAGAGCCGATTTCGGCTTGCGGATCTGCCTGATCGACCACCGGCAGCGTGTTAATGAAGAGGCCGACCATTTCCTCGGACCCAGCGATCTCCGCTGGCCTGCCCGACACCGTCGCTCCGAAACACACAACGCGCTGCCCGGTATGACGCCGCAACAGTTGCGCCCACGCACCCTGCAGGAGCGTGTTCAACGTCACGCGCTCGCGCCTGGCAAACGCCTGTAATCTTGCGGTCAGATCAGGAGTGAGAAGCAGATCCAGCGAACCGTGACCGGCTGCGCCTGTGCTCGAAGGTCCTCCCAGCACATTCGCCACGAAGCTCGGCTCGTCCAACTCGGCCAAGGCGGTACGCCAGAACGCCGCCGACGCGTCGCGATCCTGCCTTTGCAGCCAGCCGATATAGTCACGGTAACGGCCGTGCACGGCGGGCAATCGGCCGCCGCGTTCGCGCTGCAGTATCTCGGCCATCAGTCGCGCCGAGCTCCAGCCGTCGAGCAGGATGTGGTGATGCGTCCAGATCAGCCAGTGGCGGCCTTCCTCGAGTCTGATTAGCCGCACCCGCTGCAAGGGCGCATCCGACAGATCGAAACCTTCAGCCCGCTCGGCCTGCGACGCCAACGCCAGCGCGGCCTCGAGTTCGCTGCGGTCCATGCTGGCCGCCCGCTCGCGCCAGTCTTCTTCGACGAACGGCAGCGTCACATGACGATACACCACCTGCTGGGCCGCGCCCGACAGTTCGCGCCAGGCGAAACCAGTGCGCAGTACCGCGTGCCGGGCGCTTACTTCCTGCCAGGCCGCTCGCAGCCTGCCGGAATCGATGCCACGGATTTCCAGGCCGACCTGGTTGACATAATTTCCGCTTTCGCCATCGCGCAACGCATGGAACAGCATGCCCTGCTGCATCGGCGACAGCGGATAGATGTCCTCGATCTCACGACAATCGATCGTCGCAGTCAGAACGTCGAGGTCGGCCTGGCTCAAACGGGAGAGTTCGACGTCCGACGGCGTAATCCCATGCGCGCCGCCGGTGCAATGGTCCACCAGCTCCCGCAAGGCTGCCGCATAGTACTCTGCGAGGCGTTCCACCGTCGCGCGCCGGTAGCGCTTGCGACCGAAACTGAACGACAGCCGCAGCAGTCCGTCGCGCACCTGGCCGTTGATGCTGAGCCAGCGGCCAAGCGGCGCGCTCGCACTGCGCACAGCGCCGGCGCTCTCGGGCGCAACCTTGAACGAGGCCCCCTCACCCAGGCTCGCATCGAACTGGCCGAGATAATTGAAAACGATACGCGGCTCGGGGATTGCGGAAAGCGCATGGCGCTGCTCTTCGGTGCCGAGATAGCGCAGAATGCCATAGCCCAGCCCGCGCGCAGGGATCTCCCGCAGTACTTCCTTGACCGCCTTGATCAGCGCAGCGTCGTCGCCCGAACCTCTAGGCAGGCGGACAGGGAACGCGGTGGTGAACCAGCCCACCGTGCGTGAAATTTCCGTACCCGGGAAGATGTCTTCCCGGCCATGGCCTTCGAGTTCGACAAGGATATCGTCAATCCCGCTCCAGCACGATACCGCGCGCGCCAACGCCGCCAGCAGCAGATCGTTGACCTGGGTGCGGTAGGCGGACGGCGCTTCCTTGAGTAGCCGCGTCGTCAGGCCCGCGTCGAATGTCAGCGAGATTTCCTCGCCCTCGGCAACCCGATCGACGTCGCCATGATCGTTATCGCAGGGCAGATCGGCGTTGGGCTTGCGTTCGATCCAATACGGCAGCTCGGCCGCCAGTTCGACGCTGCCTGCATGCGCTTTCAAGCGCGCGGCCCAGGACGAATAGGATTGGCTCTTTGGCGTCAACGCAACGGAGGCCGCACCCTGCGCCATCTGGCCGTAAACCGATGCGACGTCTTCCAGCAGCACCCGCCACGACACGCCGTCGATGACGAGATGATGCACCGATATCAGGAGCCGCTGGCTGCCGTCGGCAAGGTCCATTCCGACCACGCGCAACAGCGGTCCTTGCAATGACAGGCTCGCCTGGGCCGCTGACGCCAGCGCCGTCACCTCGGCCGCATCGCGTATGCCGCTTCGAATCCAGAATAGTTCCGATACCGAGGGCGCAGCGCCATAGGACGCCCGCCAGACACCATCAATCTCTTCGAAGCGAAGGCGCAGCGCATCGTGATGCGCCACGACAGCGGCGACCGTACGTTCCACGATCGCCCAATCCAGCCGCGACTGCGGCATCAGCAATACGGCCTGGTTCCAGTGATGGCGTTCGCCGGCGTCCTCGCCGAAGAACCGCATTTGAATCGGCAACAGCGGATGCTCGCTGCCCACGAGAACCTTCTCGGGCTCGGCGTCCGGCACCGCCTGTTCCGTGCGCGCCGCCAGCGCCAGTTCCTGCAATGTCTGGTGCCGGAAAACGTCACGTGGCTCGATCAGCAGGCCGACCTGACGGGCGCGACCCACCATCTGCAGCGAGATGATCGAATCGCCGCCAAGTTCGAAGAAGTTGTCGTCGACGCCAATCAGAGGCTGGCCAAGAAGCTCCGCCCAGATCGCGGCAAGCGTCGTCTCCGTCGCAGTGCGCGGCGCGACGTGTGCCGCGGCGGCGTGCATGTCGGGGACCGGCAAGGCTTCCCGATCCACCTTGCCATGAGCGGTGAGCGGCAGGCTTTCAAGTCTGACGATGCGGGCCGGCACCATGTAGTCCGGTAGCCCGTCCGCGAGTGCGGCGCGGATTGTCGTCTCGTCGGACGCCCCTTCACCACAGACATAGCCGACCAGCTGATGGGTTGCCCCGGCGTCGCGGGCAACGACGACCGCCGATTGCACGCCGGGCTGACGCATCAGCCACGCCTCGATTTCGCCGAGCTCAATCCGGAAACCGCGAATCTTGACCTGATGATCGGAGCGGCCGAGATATTCGATCACACCATCCGGACGCCATCGGGCAAGATCGCCGGTGCGGTATAGCCGCATGCCCGGCGTGCCAAAGGGATCGGGGATAAATCGCTCCGCCGTCAGCGCGCCGCGCCGCCAGTAGCCCCGCGCCACCCCTTCGCCGCCGATGAACAGTTCGCCGGTTACGCCGACCGGCACGATGTTCAGATCAGCATCGAGGACATAGGCAGACCGCCGGCCGACCGGGCGACCGATAGGCGCATAATTGCCCTCTATCTGTTCGCTGGCATCGACCTTCCAGACCAGCGGCGTTACGACGGTTTCGGTCGGGCCGTAACCATTGATCAACGTCCTTGGCTTGAGAGCGCGCTTGACCTTGTCGAAGCCGGCCTTCGGCATCGCCTCGCCGCCGAAAGAATAGAGCGAGACCGGCGGTGGATCGCCGCGCCACTCAGCAAAGTCGGCGAGCTGCTGCAGGTAAGCCGGCGGGAAGCCGGCGTTGGTGACGCGCTGCTTGCGCATGACGTCCAGCGTCTGTTCGGCTGACCATAGATTCTCGTCCCGCATCACCAGCGCGGCGCCGCAGGTCAGCGCGGTCCAGAGCCGTTCATGCGCACCGTCGAACGTAAAGGACAGGAAGTGCAGTTCGCGGGAATGCCGGTCCATGTCGTAGAGGCCGGCAGTCACCTCGCAATGCATCGCGAACGGTCCATGCTCGACCGCGACACCTTTCGGTAGTCCGGTCGAACCCGACGTGTAGATCACATAGGCGAGGCTTTGCGCTGCCACGGCAATCGCAGGATTGCTCTCCGTCTCCTGATCAGGATCAACTACATCAAGCAGAACAACTTTGACTCCGGACGGTTGCGAGGTCAGCGCTTCACCGGCCGTATCCGTCAGCACAAAACGCACGCCGGCATCGCGCATGGTGGCGAACTGCCGCTTGACCGGGTGGTCGGGATCAAGCGGCAGATAGGCCGCGCCCGTCTTCAGTACGGCCAGCAGCGCCACGACGAGAGATGGCGAACGTTGCGCCGACAGGCCGACCAGGTCGGAACTGGTGACACCAAGACGGATCAGTCGATGCGCAAGGCGGTTGGCGCGACGGTTGAGTTCGTCATACGAGATAACGTCGTCGCCGAAGACGAGCGCCGGCGCGTCTGGTGTTTGCGCGGCAAAGCGGGCTACCGTCTGGTGCACGGGTGTGAACGGCGGCGCCGAACCGGCGTCTGCTCCGTTCCAGCTCCTGATTTGAGTCAGTTCCTGCTCGCAAAGCAGCGCGATTCCGGCGATAGACTGCGACGAATCCTGAGCCATCGTTTTGAGGAGCGTGATCCAATGCGCCGCAAGGCGTTCGATCGTCGCCGCGTCAAACAGTGCCGTTGCGTAGGTGAATATCGCGCGTATCTCTCCTGACGGTCCCTCTTCGCTGTCGAGCGCCAGATCGAACTTGACGGTGTCGACATTGGGGTCGATTTTTTCGATCTGCAGGCCGGTCAGGCCGAGCGAATTGTCCGATGTCCGGCGGCGCTGGTGGTTGTAGAGAACCTGGAAGAGAGGATTCTGGCTCAGGCTGCGCTTGGGCTGCAGTACCTCCAATAGCCGCTCGAACGGAAGATCCTGGTTCTCCTGGGCTTCGATCGTGGCTGCATGGACGGTTGCGATGAAGTCCGCGATTGCCGCGCGCCCGTCAAGCTGCGTGCGCAGCACCTGGGTGTTGACGAACAGTCCGATCATCCCCCGGGTCTCGTCCCGGTGACGATTGGCAACCGGCACACCGACGCCGATGTCGGATTGGCCGGTGTAGCGATAGAGCAGCAGCTTGAAGCTCGCCAGCAGGATAGCGAACAGCGTCGTCTTGTGCGTGCGCGCCAAAGCACGCAGGGCATCGGCGAGCCCCGGATCAAGCTCCATGCGAACCGCGGCGCCGGCAAGGTCGGGCTCCGCCGGCCGCGCCCGATCGATGGGGAGCTGCAGCACCGCAGGATCGCTAAGGCGCGTCGTCCAGTAATCGATCTGCCGCTCGCCGTCGACCACGCTCATCCAGAGCCGCTGCCAATCGGCATAGTCGATGTATTCAACATCAAGTTCGGGCAGCGCCGGCGCCTCGCCTCGCGCAACGGCCGCATACAGCTGCCAGAACTCCTCGACCAGCACCGCCATCGACCAACCATCGGCGACGATATGGTGCAGGCTGACCACGACAAACCTGTCGTCTTCTTCCAGCGTCAGCACTGCGACCCGCATGAGCAGGCCGGCCTCGAGATCGAAGGGGCGCGCGGCTTCCTCGCGCGCCAGCAGGTGAGCCTGCTGTTCGCGGTCGCGGCCGTCCACCTTGACGTGCCTGATCTCGACCGGTTGCGGATCGAGCACGATCTGCTCGGCATCCCTGCCCTCTTGCCGAAACACCGTGCGAAGTGCGCTGTGCCTGACAACCAGCCTGTCGAACGCCTGCTGCGTCGCATGCACATCGAGTTTACCGCGCACCCGCACGGTCGCCGAGATGTTGTAGGCGGCGCTGCCCGGATCCATTCGCCACAGGAACCAGAGGCGCGACTGCGCAAAGGAAAGCGGCGCGCGCGTCCGTTCCTGGCGCGCAATCGGCAGCATGGCCAGGTTAACGCCTTTGGCCGCCAGCTGCGTCAGGAACGCATGCTGCTTGCTCGCATCAAGGCGCATCAATCGCCGTGAGATGTCGCGAAGCTGCTGCTTCTGCGTGGTGGCGATGTCACTCATCGGAAAATTCGACTTACTTCAACATGTCGAGCATCGCGGCGATGTCATCGCCGCGCTTGTCGACCTGAATCTCCGGGGCGAGGCTGGCAGCCATGGTTTCGACGGTCGTCATTTCAAACAGGCGGTTCAGCGGCAGGTCATGGCCGAGATCACGCTTGATACGGCTGATGAGCTGGACGGCGGCGAGAGAATCCCCGCCGAGCTCAAAGAAGTTGTCGGTGACGCCTATGTTGGGTTGGCGCAGCAGGTCGGCCCAGATCGCGGCCAGCGCCGCTTCGGTCGGCGTGCGCGGCGCGACATGCTCGGCGGCGCCGAGCTGATCCGGCGCCGGCAGCGCCTTGCGATCGATCTTGCCGTTCGGCGTCAGCGGCAATCGATCCAGCACCACGATACGAGCAGGCACCATGTAATCCGGCAGCACCGATGACAGCGCCGTCTTGAGCGCCAAGCCGTCCAGCGACGCCTCGCCGCTGACATAGCCCACGAGTTGGCGGCCAGCGCCAACCTCGCGCGCCACCACCACGGCTGCGCGTACCGCGGCCTGCTCCATCAGCCGAGCCTCGATCTCGCCAAGCTCGATCCGGAAGCCGCGGATCTTCACCTGGTGATCCGAGCGGCCGATATATTCGATCACGCCGTCGGCCCGCCACCGCGCCACGTCGCCGGTGCGATACAGCCGTGCACCGGCAGGGCCAAACGGATCGGGAATAAAACGTTCCGCCGTCAGCGCGCCGCGCCGCCAATAGCCGCGCGCGAGTCCCTCGCCGCCGATATAGAGTTCGCCGGCAACCCCGACCGGCGCAAGGTTGAGATCATTGTCCAGGATGTGCAGCGTGGTATTGCCGATCGGGCCGCCCAGCACTGGCCTATCGTCTTGCGCGTCGAGGCGATGACGGGCCGACCACACCGTGGTCTCGGTCGGGCCGTACAGATTCCAGACCTCGCCGGCCTGCGCTACCAGCCGACGCGAAAGATCCGGCGGCAGCGCCTCGCCGCCGCACAGCACGCGGCAGCTTTGCGGAAGCTGTGGCCCGTCGTGATCGAGCAGCATCCGCCAGGTCGACGGCGTCGCCTGGATCATCGTCACGCCTTGCGCTGTCACCATCGCCTTGAGCTGGCCCGGATCATGCGCCGCGGCACGATCCGCCAGCACGACGCGCGCCCCCAGCGTGAGTGGCAGCCACAGTTCCAGCACCGCAATGTCGAACGACAGCGAGGTCAGGCCCAGCACGCGGTCCTGTGGCGTCATTCCCGGCTGTTCCGCCAGCGTCGCCAGAAAGTTCGTCACCGCGTCGTGGCGGACCAGCACGCCCTTGGGCAGGCCGGTCGAACCCGAGGTGTAGATCACATAGGCCAGGCTCTCGGGATGGATCGTGAGATCAAGATTGTCGGCATTACCACCCTCACCGCCAGCCGCCTCGTCGAGCAGCCACGCCTCGGCGCCGGTTTCCTTGAGCACGGGAGCAAACTGCCCCAGCAACGACGTCTGCGTCAGCACCAGCGCTGCGCCGCTGTCGCGCAGCATGTGGGAAAGCCGCTCCGGCGGATAATCCGGATCGAGCGGCAGATACGCCCCGCCCGCCTTCAGCACCGCCAGCAGCGCCACCATCATCGCGACGCCGCGCTCCAGCGCCAGACCGACCACCACGTCCGTCCCGACGCCGTAATCCCGCAAGTCACGGGCCAGCCTGTTGGCCCGCTTGTTCAGCTCGCCATAGCTCAGCGCTGCATCGCCAAATACCAGCACCACTGCATCCGGAGACCGGCGGGCTTGTTCTTCGAACTGCGCATGAAGACAGCGGTCTCGCGGATACCCGGCGTCCGCCCGATTCCACGTATCGAGCAGGAGTTCGCGCTCCTCAGGCGGCAAAATGTCGAGTTGCCGGACAGGAAACTGCGGCCGTCGCTCCAGATTATCGGCCAGTTGCTCGAGCGCATGCTGCATCAACGCGCAGACGCGTTCAGGCGACAGCGGATGGATCACTTGCGCCGTCAGACCCAATGCCTGACCGTAATCCTCGACCGACAGCATCAAAGGGTAATTGGTACGCTCTTCGCCGCCGAGCCACTCGATGCCGTCGACGCCAGCGGCGGTCTCACCCACGGTCGAGCCGGCCGGCATGGCGTTATGGCGGTAGTTCAGGATCGAACTGAACAAGGGGGCCGGCGCCGCAACCTTGCTGCATCGCTGCGCAAGCGCCAGCGAGGCGTGCTCATGCGCCATCAGTTCGGCGAGCCGGGCATGCGCACGGCGAACGCTGTCTTCGACCGCGGTGTCGTCGAGGTCCAGCCGCAGCGGCAATGTGTTGATGAACAACCCCATGGTGCGGTCGCCACCGGCGCCGGCATGCATGCGGCCGAACAGCACCGTGCCGAACACGACGCGCCCGCGACCGCTGCTCCGCGCCACCACCTGACCCCAGGCGAGATGGCAGAGACTGGCGAGGCTCACTCCCAGACGACGCGCCTGAACCCGCAGCCGTCCGTTGAGCGATTGCGACAACGTTCGTCGGGCTTCCGTCACGCCACGGCCGTCGCCGTGCACCCTGTCCAAACCAAACGGCGTGGTCGGTTCATCGATATCCGACAGCATGCTGCGGAAAAAACGCTCATGCCCGGCCGTAGCTTCCGCTCCCCGCGTCTGGGCTACGAGATTTCGGAACGGATACGAAGCCGCCAGTTCATGACCACGCCCGGACAATATCTTCCGGACTTCGTCATGCATCACCTCCAGGGTGGAATGATCGCCGATCAGGTGATGCAGCAAGACCAGCAGCAGCCAGCGATCCTTGCCGGCATCCCGGGCCACCGCAAAGCGCAACAGCGGCGCCTGGCCAAGATCGATCCTGTTTCGTCGCGGATCAAAACGCTGCGCAAGCTGTTCGTGCGCCGGGCTTTCGCGGTCCAGCTCTACCTCGGTGGCGATCAAAGGAGCCTGTCGCCAGACCACCTGAGCCGGGCTGGACAGGCCCTCCCATTCAATGGAGGTACGAAGAATGTCGTGACGATCGATCACCTGCCGCACGGCTGCGAGATAGCGCTCGAGCAAATCGCGGTTTGCAAACGCCATCTGCCCGACGAGCAGATAAGGATCGCCCTCCACTGCCAGCAGATGGTGAAACAGGATGCCGTCCTGAAGCGGCGATAATCCGTAGATATCCTGGATGTTGGCAACGCCACCAGGAACCTTCGCCGCGATCCTGTCGATGTCGGGTTGCTCCAGCCTGATTAGTGGCAGCATATCGGGCGTGATCGCAGCAGCCTGCGTCGGGATCAGGTTGGCCGGCACGTCAGCCGCGCCGCCACCATCAAGGCTCGCCGCGAAATCAGCCAGCACCGGTTTGGCGAACAGCGTGCGCACGTCCGCGCTGAGCGAATGCCGCTGCAACCGATCCAGCATGCGGACTGCGAGCAGCGAGTGGCCGCCGAGTTCAAAGAAGTGATCGTTCCGCCCAATGCGCTCGACGCCGAGCAGCTCGGTCCAGACCATGGCAACCGTTTCTTCGCGTTCGCCTTGCGGTGCTTCATAGTTTCGGCGCACGAAGGCATCGTCCTCGGGCGACGGCAGCGCCTTTCGATCGACCTTTCCGTTCGGCGTGAGCGGCAACGCTTCCAGGCGCACGAAAGCCGACGGCACCATATATTCCGGCAAGCAGGCGCGGAGGTGACTGCGCATTGCAGCCGCGAAATCGCCGCCGTCGTCATCCTGCGCAGTTGGCACCACATAAGCAATCAGCCGCTGGTCGTCGTCATGATCCTGGCGCGCCAGCACCACCGCATCAGCCACGCCGGCGTGCTCGTTCAGGCGAAATTCGATCTCGCCCAACTCGATGCGGAAGCCGCGGATCTTGACCTGATGGTCATTGCGGCCGAGGAACTCGATATTGCCACCTGGCAAATAGCGGCCGAGATCGCCGGTGCGATACATCCGTGCCCCTGCATCACCGCTGAAGGGATCGAACACGAAGCGTTCCGCGGTCAGATCGGCGCGATTGAGATACCCGCGTGCGACCCCTGCTCCGCCGACATAGATCTCGCCGATCGCCCCGAGCGGAACCGGCGCACCGAACCTGTCCAGCAGATAAACCTGCGCATTCGGAAGCGGTCGACCGATCGGGACGACGCCGCCTTCAAAGTCCATCGGCCGCAGCCAGGTTGTGGCACAGACGGTTATCTCTGTGGGGCCGTAACCGTTGAAAACGGCCACACCTGACGGGACACCCTTGATCAACTCGGCCTTGGGCAATTCACCGGCGAGGACAAGCACCTGCAGCGATGCCAGGCGATCAAGGTCCGTGCGCCCCTGGAGCAAGGCCGGCGGCAGGGTCGCGTGCGTAATGCCGTTGTGTGCCAGATAATCCAGCAGCTCCGCCGCGTTGCGATGCTCTCGCGGGCCGAGCAGAAACAATTCGGCCCCGGAGCACAGGGCCATGACGATTTCCCAGGTGCTGGCGTCAAAGCTGAAGGAAGCGAACTGAACGACGCGACTGCCCGCGGAAACTTCAAACAGCGCCCGTTGGGCGAGCGCCAGGTTTACCGCACCGCGATGCTCGACCATCACGCCTTTAGGCGTTCCGGTCGAACCCGACGTATAGATAATGTAGGCAAGATGACGCGATGTCAGGCCCGCGACCTCTGGATTTGATTTCGCCAACCCGGCGATAACAGGTGCGTCCGCTTCCAGATCAACGATATCGCATGCTGTTCCCGCGAGCGCCGCGCGCCCGGCATCGTCGCAAATCAGTAATTTTGGCTTTGCGTCATCGACGATCTGCCGCAACCGTTCGGACGGATAGACGGGATCCAGCGGCAGATAGGCGGCGCCCGCCTTGAGTACGGCCAGCAGGCTGACGACCATGGCGATGCCGCGTTCCAGGCAGATCGCGACCGGCTGGTCCGGACCCGCGCCCCGTTCGATCAGATAGTGCGCGAGCTGGTTGGCCCTTGCATCCAGTTCGCCGTAACTCAGGCGGAGATTCTCATACGCCAGCGCAGTGGCATCGGGTGCCTTTCGGACCTGCTCGGCGAACAATTCGTGGATGCAATATTCGGACGGGTACGGCGTAGCGGTCTGGTTCCAGGTCTCCAGAACGAGTTCGCGCTCTTCGACATCAGCCAGATCGATCCGGTCGACGACCTGACCCACATCAGCGACCATGGCTCGCAGCATGGCAAGCAGATAGTCCCGATGACGCTCGACGGTTGCCTCGTCAAACAGTGCCGTCGCGTAGTTCAGGGCCCCGACGATGCAGCCGTCGGCCTCACTCAGGTTGAGCTCAAGATCGAACTTGATCTCGCTCAGAGCAGTGTCCGTGATCTCGGCTTTCAGGCCCGGCAATTCAAACGTTGCCGACTCGTTATTCTGCCAGGCGAACACGACCTGAAACACCGGGGCATGGTCCAGACGCCGCGGCGGCTGAATGATCTCGACGAGTTGCTCGAACGGCAAATCCTGATGGTCCTGAGCCGCCAGCGTCGTACCGCGCACGCGGCTCAGCAGCTCCGCCACGTCAGGTTCGCCCGACAAATCGACGCGGAGCGCCAGCATATTGACGAAGAAGCCGACCAGACCCTCGATTTCACGCCGGTTGCGATTGGCCGTCGGCGCACCGATCACGACATCGCTCTGACCTGACAGCCTCGACAACACAGCCGCCCATGCCGCCAGCACCGTCATGAATGCGGTCGTGCGATGAGATTGGCTTAGCTGCTTGATGCCACGTGCAAGCTCGGCGTCGATCTCGACCGCCAGCGACGCGCCGGCGATAGACTTGTTCGGTTGCCGCGGCCGATCGGTCGGCAGTTCGAGCAAGGCCGGCGCACCCGCCAGCGTCTGCCGCCAATGGTCGACCTGCCGCTGCAATCGTTCGCCCGCCAACCACTGGCGTTGCCAGGCGGCATAGTCAGGATACTGAATCGGCAGCGCCGGTAGCGGATCGCCCTCGCCGGCCATGAAAGCCCGATACAAGGCGCCCAGCTCGCGCACGAGCACACCAATGGACCAGCCGTCCGAAACGATATGGTGCTGGGTCAGCAGGAACAGATATTCGCACTCCGTGATCCGGATGAGACGACTGCGGATCAACGGCCCTTCGGAGAGATCGAAGGACGTATTCGCCTCGCCGCCGCACAGGCGCTCAAGCACCTGCTCGCGCTCCGGTTCGGCCCGCAAATCATGTACGAGCAAAGGCAGGCCCTGACCGGCAGGCAACAGCTCGACGCTGGGCTGTCCATCGGCAACACGAAAAATGCTGCGCAGGGATTCGTGACGTGCAAACAGCTGGTCCAGACTGCGACGCCAGGCGGTAACGTCGAGATCGCCCGAGAGGCGCAGCGCGCCGCGAATGTGATAGTTGGTGCTGGTGCCGTCGAGTTGCGCCAGCAGCCAAAGCCGTTGCTGCGCAAAGGACAATGCAAGCGGCCCGTCGCGCGGCACCGCCGGTATCGAGACGGGTTCTCCCCTGTTGGCGTTGCGGCTCCGGCCCTTGGCCAGCGCCAGGAGTTTTTTCAATCCTTCTGCATCCAGCTCCCGCAAATCGGGTTTCAATAAATCTGCCATTGTCACAATCCCGATGCGATCAGATCTTGAAGTTCTTCCGCATCGAACTCGCGTTCGATCAGCCCGATCGAAACGATCCGGGCGAACTGGGCGAGCTCCGGATGAACGAACAGATCCGAAATCTGGATCGACACGCCGAGATCCTGCGACACCCGGCTGAGCAGCCGCACTGCGAGCAGTGAGTGTCCGCCGAGTTCGAAGAAATGATCATTGCGTCCGATCCGGTCGACGCCCAGCAACTTGGTCCAGATCTCCGCCAGCGCGATCTCGATTTCGTCCTCGGGCGCCGCATAGCGGCGGCGCGCCGCTGCGTCCTCGTCTGGCGGCGGCAGTGCTCGCCGATCGACTTTGCCATTCGGGGTCAGCGGCAGTTGCTCGAGCACCACGATTGTCGTGGGAACCATGTAGTCGGGCAGCATGGCCGACAACGCCTGGCGCAGCGCCTGGCCGTCGAGCGTCCGCTCGCCGCTTGCGTAGGCGATCAGCTGACGTCCCGCCCTTATCTCGCGTGCCACCACGACGGCGGCGCTTACGCCGCGCTGCTCCAGCAAACGCGCTTCGATCTCCCCCAATTCGATCCGGAAACCGCGAATCTTCACTTGATGGTCCGCGCGTCCGACATACTCGATCACGCCGTCAGCCCGCCACCGCGCCAGATCGCCGGTCCGGTAGAGACGCTCGCCGCTGCCACCGAACGGATCCGGAATAAACCGTTCCGCCGTCAGTGCGCCGCGTTTCAGGTAGCCCCGCGCCAGCCCCATACCACCGATGAACAACTCGCCCGTTACGCCGGCCGGGACCATGTTGAGTTCAGCGTCGAGAATGTAGGCGGACCGGAGGCCAACGGGCCGTCCGATCGGCGCGTACTGACCCGGCGTCAACGCAGCCTCGTCGACAGTCCATGCCGTCGGCGCGATCACCGTCTCGGTCGGACCATAGGCGTTGATCAGAAGCCCGACATTGACTGCTCGACGAAACGCCTTGATTCCCGTATCCGACCAGGCCTCGCCGCCCACGATGCAGACTCTCAGCGAAAGGCGTCGGCCGCTGTGCCGCAACGCTTCACTCAACTGGTCGGCATAGGCCGGAGGCAGGAAGAGTACCGTGACCGAATTACGCTCGATTTCGCCGACCAGGTCGTCGATCAGCAGACCTGGCCTGGACGGCAGGACGAGCGACCCGCCTGTCATCAGCGGCACCAGCCATCTTTCGTGGGCGATGTCGAAATTGATCGAAGCCGACTGAAACTCCCGATCGCCCGAGTTCATGCCGTACAGCCGGCCGATCGCCTCGCAATGCATGGCGAGCGGACCGTGCGAGACCGTCACGCCCTTCGGTGTTCCCGTCGAACCCGAGGTGTAGATCACATAGGCCAGGCTGTCCGGGTGGATTTCGACATCGAGATTGCTTGCATCGTCACCGGCGCGCCACTGCTGCGGCTCGTCCAGGCGCAAGGCCTCGACCCCGGTGTCGCGGAGCACTGGCGCAAAACGCTTGAGCAGCGCGCTTTCCGTCAATACCAACTTCGTCGCACTGTCGCGCAGCATGTGGGCGAGGCGATCGCCCGGATAGTCCGGATCGAGTGGAAGATAGGCGCCGCCGGCCTTCAGGACCGCCAGCAGCGCGACCATCATGTCCGGGCTGCGCGCCAGCGCCAGGCCGACCAGGCGATCCGGACCAATGCCCCACCGACGAAGCCGTCGCGCCAGCCGGTTCGCGCGGGCGTTCAACTCACCATAGCTGACTGACGCATCGCCCCACACCAGCGCGACCGACGAAGGCGCCTGCGCGGCCCGCGCCTCGATCTGCGCGACGACGCCGACATAGGAAGACCGTGATGCCGCCAAGTTCGAGGCACAGCTCCAGTCCAGAATTCGCCTTGCTTCATCATGGTCGGGCAATCCGATATCACCCACCGGCCGCTCGGCATTGGCCGCGATCTGCTCCAGCAATCCGCGCAAGCTGTCGCGCAGACGCCCGATCCCGGCTCCGCCAAAACGGGCCCGGTCGTAATTGAACTCCAGATTGAGCGCATCCGCTCCGGCGAACACCGCGACCGCCAGCGCATAGTTGGTGGGCGTGACGTGCTCCACGCGCCCGAGGCGAGGACCGCCCTCGCCGGTTTTCCGCAACGCTTCATCGATCGGATAATTTTCGAACACCAAGATGCTGTCGAACAGGGTCTGCCCGGCATGACCGGCAAGACGCTGGATCTCGTACAACGGCGTCCAGCCGTGCTCGCGCAAGGCCAGGTTCTGCTCCTGCAACTGGCGCAGCCAATCGCCGACACTGGCTTCCGGGTTTGGTGCGTCGACGATCGGCAGCGTGTTGATGAACAGGCCGACCATCTCCTCGGAGCCTGCCAGTTCCGCCGGACGGCCCGATACCGTCACCCCGAACGAGATTGCGCCCTGCCCCGAACGCCGCCGCAACAGCTGCGCCCACGCTCCTTGAATGAGCGTGTTAAGGGTCACGCGCTCTCGCTTCGCAAATGACTTCAACCGTTCGGTCAGCTCTGCGCTCACCGCAAGCGCGATGCTGGCGTGACCTTTGGCCTCCGGCGCCATGCCGTTCGATGCCCGCGCATTCGCCAGCAAGGTTGGCGTATCCAGCTTTCCCAGCGCATCACGCCAGAACGTGGCTGCGGCTGCATGATCCCTGCCCTGCAGCCACGCGATATAGTCGCGATAGTTGCCTTGCACCGTCGGCAGCGTGCCGCCGCTCACATGCTGCAACACCTCCGCAACCAGCCGCGCCGAGCTCCAGCCGTCGATAAAGATGTGATGATGGGTCCAGATCAGCCAATGCCTGACGTCATCGAGCCGGATCAAACGCACCCGCTGCAGTGGGGGTCGCGAGACATCAAAACCGTTTTCGCGCTCACGCCGAGATACTTCGGCCAGCGCGGCATCCAGCTCGGCGCGTTCGCCGCCGCCATCGAGCGCCGCCGCCCGATCGCGCCAATCTTCCTCGACAAAGGGCACCGCCACATGGCGATACACCACCTGCTGCGCTGAGCCCGACAAATGCTCCCAGACGAAGCCGGTCCGCAATGCGGCGTGCCGGTCACTCACCGCCTGCCACGCAGCTTTCAGCTTGCCGGCATCGAAGCCAAACACATCGAGCCCGACCTGGTTCACATAGACGTCGTCAGCACCATCCCGGAGCGCGTGGAACAGCATGCCCTGCTGCATCGGCGAAAGCGGATAGATGTCCTCGACACCGCGCAGGTCCAGAGCAGTCCCCAGCCTGTCGAGATCGGCCTGGTCAAGGCCGGACAACGCAACGTCGGACGGCGTAATGCCGGATGCACCGCTGCAGCAGTGCGTCACCAGTTCACGCAGGACAGTCTCGTACATTTGCGCCAACCGTTCAACCGTCTCCCGCCGATAACGCTTGCGCCCGTATCCAATGGACAGAAGCAAACATCCCTCGCGCACCTGACCCGTGATATTCAGCCAACCTCTGAGGTGACCTGCATCACTACGTGATGGGCCTGAACTCTCAGGTGCGAAGTCGAAAAGCGAGGAAGTACCTACGCTGCCATCAAACCGGCCGAGATAGTTGAACACGATCTGCGGTTCCGCCAGTCGCGCCAGCGCGCTGCGTTGCTCCTCGGAACCGAGGTAGCGCAACACGCCGTAGCCAATTCCACGGTTCGGGACGGCGCGGAGTTCTTCCTTGACCGATTTGATCAGTGATGCGTCGTCGCTTGATCCACCATGGAGCCGCACCGGGAACGCTGTTGTAAACCAGCCCACCGTGCGGGAAATATCCGTCGCGGGAAAAATGTCCTCACGGCCATGCCCCTCGAGTTCGATCGTCAGATCTTCGAGCCCGCACCAGCGCGAGACAGCGCGCACCAGGCTCGCCAGCAACAGATCATTGACCTGCGTCCGATAGGCGGATGGCGCTTGCTGCAGCAGCCTCGACGTCAATTCGGCATCGAGTACCAGCGGCACCTCTTCGCCGTCCCCGACGAGATCCAGATCACCGTGATCATTATCGCATGGCAGGTCGGCACCCGCTCCGCGCGCGAGCCAGAACGACAGCTCATCGGCAAGCTCCGGGGTGGCCGCATAGGCGTGCAGCCGCTCCCCCCACGATGCATAGGTTTCGCTCTTCGGCGGCAGCGAGACAGTGGCAGCGCCCTGCTTCAGCTGGCCGTAAGCTGCGGCCAGGTCTTCCAGGAGAACCCGCCACGACACGCCGTCAACCGCCAGATGATGAATCGCGATCAGCAGTCGTTGACTGCCATCGGCAAGATCCATTGCTGCCGCGCGCAACAAGGGACCCGATGACAGCGACAGGCTGGCCTGCGCGGCAGAAGCAATCGCCGTGGCCTGCGCCGCGTCGCCGACATCCGTGCGAACCCACAGCAATTCCGGCGGCGCCGGCGCGGCGCCATATTCTGCCCGCCACGTGCGGTCTACCTGCTCGAACCGCAAGCGCAGGGCATCGTGATGATCCACGACCGCAGCAAGCGCACGCCGCAGCACTTCCCAGTCCAGCCGCGACTGCGGGACCAGCAGCACGGCCTGATTCCAATGATGGCGGTTGCCGGAATCCTCATCGAAGAAGCGGGTCTGGATCGGCAGCAGGCGATGCACGCCGGCTACCCGCTCGTTCTCGACGATCGTCTCTGTCTTCGATGTCTCTTTCCTTGCTGCAGGCACCGCAGCAAGGACAGCCACATTTGCCAGGCGCGCCACGGTTTGCTGTCCAAAGACCTGTTTCGGCGTCAGACGAATGCCACGCTTGCGCAGCCGCGCGATGATCTGCAGGCTGAGAATTGAATCGCCGCCGAGTTCAAAGAAATTGTCGTTGCGGCCAATTTGCTCGCGGCCGAGCACCTCGCGCCAAATCGCAGCGATGGCCTCCTCGGTCTCTCCCTCGGGAGCCGCATAGTTCGCGACAATTGTGTCTTGATCCGGTTCCGGCAGCGCCTTGCGGTCCACCTTGCCGTTTGGCGTGAGCGGCAGGCGCTCCAGCAGAACGACGCGCGACGGCACCATGTATTCCGGCAGGACGGCAGCCAGTTGCTGCTTGGTTGCCTCCGCCGTCGGCGCCATGCCGGAGCGGGGAACGCAGTACACGACCAGTTCCTGCCGTTCGGCGCCTCTCCCAATGGCGCGGGCAATCACCACCGCGTCGTCTATCTCCTGCAACGCCTTGACCGCGCGCGCCACCTCGCCAAGCTCGATGCGATAGCCGCGCAGCTTGATCTGATCGTCGCCACGGCCGAGGAACACCAACCGCCCCGACTGATCGCAACGAACCCGATCCCCGGTCCGGTAGAGCCGCTCTCCGGCCGGTCCGAACGGATTCGGGACAAAGCGTTCGGCGGTCAGGCCAGGCTGACCACGATAGCCCCGCGCGAGCCCGGCACCTCCGATATAGAGTTCACCGGTGACGCCGATCGGCACCTCGCTTAGAGTGTCGTCCAGCACTTGGGCGCGCAAATTAGCGAGCGGCAAGCCGATCGGAACCGGACCTGCCTCCCCTGCAGGCTCCCATTCATGCGTAACCGCCCCGACCGTCGTTTCCGTCGGACCATAGTGATTGAGAATTCGGCATTGCGGCCGCAATTGACGGATTTCGTTCAACAGATCAGCGTCGCAGGCCTCACCGCCGAGAATCAGGACATCGCGGGGCAAGAGATCGGCCGAGCGTGACGCCTGCAACAGGCCGCGCAGATGGCTGGGCACGATCTTGAGAATGCCGACGTCACCATCCCGCATCGCCTTCGCAAACAAATCCGCATCGAGGATGGCTTCCGGAACCAATAGATTCAGCGTCGCCCCGGAGGCAAGTGCGCCGAACAGCACGGTGTGGCCGAGATCGGCCGCGACGGTAGAAACCATCGCCATGCTTGCACTCGGCGACGGCTGCACGCGTTGCAGCAGGGCCTGGACATAATTGGCCAGCGCACCGTGCGACACGGCGACGCCCTTGGGCGCCCCGGTCGATCCCGACGTGTAGATCACATAAGCGGTCTGCGCCGGATGAATCGTGCTGCCCGGAGGCGCGCTCGACAATTCTTCAGAGGTGGCGTCGGCGTCCGCATCGAGCACAAGGCAATCAAGCGTAAGCGCCTCGGCCAGCTTCTCACCGGACGCCAACACGATCTCGATCCCGCCATCCGCCAGGATGCCTCGGACCCGTTCCACCGGCCATTTCGGATCGAGCGGCACATAGGCACCGCCGGCCTTGAGCACGCCGAGCAGCGCCGTCACGAAGGCCGGCGAGCGCTCGATCCAGAGCCCAACAGGCGTTTCCCGTGTCACTCCCCCGGCAGCGAGCATGCGCGCGATACCCTCCGACTTCCGCTCGAGGTCCGCGAAAGTCAGTCTCTCGCTGCCGCATTGGATGGCAACCGCGGTCTGTCGATCGGCCGTCGAGGCGCGATAAAGACTGACCACATCGGTGCATCGGAACGCAGCGGTCTGGCTCGGCACCAGCTGCCGATTCGCATCGTCGATGACGAAGTCCGACACAAGGCGTTCTGCGTCTTCAGCGATCTGGCGGAGCAGCGAGCCGAACTGTGTCGCCAGCCGCGAGATCGTCGCGGAGTCGAAAAGATCGGTGGCGTAGTTGAAGGTCGCCTTCATGCCATTGGCGCCATCGACGATATCAAGCGCGAGATCGAAATGCGAACCCGCGAGGTCCAGGATGTCGATCTCGGCAGCAAGTCCTTCGACGCCGTCAAATCCGCTCGGCGCCTTCATATAGTTGAACTTCGCCTGGAACAGCGGGTTATGACCACCGCTGCGTTCAGGCCGCAGACCATCGACCAGCATCTCGAACGGAAGATCCTGATGGGAGAGCGCATCGATCACCGCTCCCTTGACCTGTTGGAGCAGGTCCGGGAACGTCGCTCCATCGACGATCTCGGCACGCAGCACCAGCGTATTGACGAAGCAACCGATCAATCGTTCGAGCTGCGCGTGACGACGCCCGGCTACGGGCACACCGACGCGCACATCGCTCTGGCCCGCATAGCGATATAGCAGCCCCTGATACGCCGCGAGCAGCAGCATGAAGACGCTCGCGCGATGTTTTCCCGCGATCTCGCGGAGCCGGGCGGCCAACGCGCCGTCGATCGTAACGCCGATCGTATCTCCGCCATGGCTTTGCGCCGCCAGACGCGGCCGGTCATGGGGCAGAGCCAGCACCGGGTGCATGTCACCCAGCTTTGAACGCCAATAAGCTAGCTGCCGGTCTGCCTCACCTCCCGCAAGCCAATCGCGTTGCCAGCTTGCGAAATCCGCATATTGAACCATCGGCACCGGCGGTGGACCGACGCCCTCCCGGATGAAGCTGCGATAAAGCCCCGCCAACTCCTGGAGCATCACGTCGAGCGACCAGCCATCGACGACAATATGGTGGGCCAGCAGCAACAGTTCGTGCTCATCGTCTGCGAACTGCAACAGGGCCGCCCGCAACAACGGCCCATTGACGAGATCGAACGGTTTGGCGAGTTCGGACTGACCGAGCCCCGCGGCGTGTTCGGCACGGGCGTGCGCGGGATATGGGCGGAGATCCTTGTGCCGGATGGCAACACTCAGCGAGCCATGAACCACCTGCTCTGCGCGGCCTTCGTGCGCGGCAAACGTGGTGCGCAACACCTCATGGCGCTGGACGATTTCCGCAATCGCCCGCGACAAGGCGGCATGATCGAGCTTTCCTTTCAGGCGGACCGTGCTGGCAACCGTGTAGGCCGTTCCGCCGGGGTCCATGTTCCAGAGAAACCACAGCCGTTCCTGGGCATGGGACAAGATCATGCGGCTTGCCGGCGCCGCCCGCTGGATCGACGGGAGAGCCCGTCCTGCGCCTTCACCCACCAGGGTATCGATCCGCCCTGCGAAGGCTGCGAGCGTCGGCGCATCGAAGAAGCTGCGCAATTCCAGCTCTACGCCGAAACGTTCGCGGATCGCGGCGGCGGTCTGTCCGGCCGTGATCGAGTTTCCGCCCAATACGAAGAAATCGTCCTCTCGGTGGACAGCCTGCACGCCGAGCGCGTCGCGCCAGATCGACGCCAGGGCACGCTCGGTATCGCCCGCGGGCGCCGTCAATGCGGCGCCATCGCGACGACGCCCTCTTTCGAAGACCATGAAACTGTCGAGCGTGTTGTCGGCCCAACGCGCGCTGCAGGCGGAACGCTGCAGCTTCCCGCTGGTCGTCAGCGGCATCCCCTGCGGGTTCAACAGGATGATGACAGCCGGATATTCCTGAGCCTGTCGAAGCACAGCCTCGCCGATGGCCTGAGCAAGAACCCCGGGATCACTGCGCCTAAGAACAACACGGCTGAACTCGGCCGCGACTCCAATGCTTTCCCGTCCGTCGATCTCGACCGCAAAAGCGGCCACCCGGCCGCTGCGAACCAACTCGACGTCGGCCTCCACCGCCTGCTCGACATCCGTCGGATAGACGTTCTGCCCGCGGACGATCAGGAGATCCTTGAGCCGGCCGGTGACGACCAGCGTGCCGTCTCGAATGAAGCCGAGATCTCCGGTGCGCAGCCAGCGCATGCCATCCCGCTCGACGAATGCCTTGGACGTGGCCTCCGGATTATTCCAGTACCCGAGCCCAACGCTGGGACCGGCGACCCAGATCTCGCCGACCTCGTCAGCCTCTGTGACCGTCGATCCATCCGTGCGCATGATGCGCGTGACGTGATCGCCGACCGTTTGACCGCAGGCCACCAGGTCGGTACCTTCACCGGCGTTCGCAATACGACCCGCCGCGAGCGCCGCTGTATCGAGCGTATGGCTGACGGATTCGGTCGTTGGGCTTCCTGCCGTCACCAGCAGCGTCGCCTCAGCCAGACCGTAGCAGGCGGTTAACGCACGTCGATCAAAACCGGTCCGCTCAAATCGCTCGCCGAATCTCTGAAGCGTGGTTTTGCGGACAAACTCCGAGCCGGAGAATGCGAATCTCCAACGGCTCAGGTCGAGCCGGCCGATCGTGTCATCGGAAACCCGATCGGCACACAACGCGTAGGCAAAATCGGGGCCACCGCTCAACGTTCCGCCGTGACGGTCGATAGCCTCAAGCCACCGTCGAGGCCGCTCGAGAAAATTGCGCGGCGACATCAAGACAGCGGTAAAGCCGGTGAACAGTGGATTCAGCAGTCCACCGATTAGTCCCATGTCGTGATAGAGCGGCAGCCAGCTGACGAAAACATCGTCGAGCGTTCCTCCTGTGACGGCCTGGATGGCCTTCTCGTTAGCCGTCAGATTGGCGTGCGAGACGCAAACCCCCTTCGGTTGCGACGTCGACCCCGACGTGTACTGCAGGAAAGCGACAGCATTCGCCGCAGGACTTGTCTCTCGCCATTGCGCAGCGAGTTCAGACGAAACCGCATCAACTTCGATAATCCGGACATTGGCCTGTTCGGGGATCGCCGCTTCCACGGCGGCCCGCAGATTTGTTTCCGTCAGAATGAAGCGCGGCGTCGCGTCGCGCAGAATGCCGTTGAGGCGACCTGCATAGCGATCGGCAGCACCTTCAGGCGGATACGCCGGAACCGCGATCACACCCGCGTAAAGACACGCATAGAATGCCACGGCATAGTCGAGCCCGCTGGGCAGCAGGATGACCGCCCGCTCGCCCGCGCCGCCCAATTGTTGCAACCGGGACGCGACGGCGCGAACCCTTGTATCGAGAGCGGCGAACGTCAATTCGCCGGCGACATCATCGCCTTCGAGGAAGCGCAACGCCACCCGATCCGGACGCAACGCTGCGTGGCCGCGTAGTCGTTCGACGAGACTGTCTTGATGCATTTTCTCGAAATCCAGTCCGGAAATCTCCGCCTCGCGGGCAGCGAGGGACGATCAGCTCTGCCGATGCGCCTCGGCCATGGCGACGATCACCTTGCGCGGGCCCTTGAACGGCGCGCGCGCATGCGCGGTGAGCATGTTGTCGAGCATGACGACATCGCCGGCCTGCCAGGGAAAGCTGATCTTGTGCGCCTCCAGCACGTTGCGCACGGTGGTCAGCGTCTCGTCGTCGATCGGCGCCCCGTCGCCGTAGAACACGTTGCGCGGCAGCTCGACCTCGTCGCCGACAACGTCGAGCAAGCTCTCACGCACCTCCGGCTCGAGATTCGAGACGTGAAACAGATGAGCCTGATTGAACCAGACCCAGTCGCCCGTTACGGGGTGACGTGCCGTGCCCTGGCAGATCTGGCGCGTCCGCAGCTCGCCGTCTTCTTTCCATTCACAGTCGATGTCATGGCGGGCGCAATAGGCCTCGACCTCCGACCTGGAATCGGTGCCGAACACCTGCTGCCAGTCGACATCGAGGCCGTTGCCGTAATTGCGGACATACATGACGCCCTTCTCGGCGAAACGCTCCCGAATGGCTGACGGCATGTCTCGATGGATCGCGCGGCTGTCGGCGATCGGCGTCTCGCCGCCCTCTTGTGCCGGCTGCATGCAATAGAACCAGATCTTCATCGGCCAATCCCTTGTATAGGCCTGCTCGTTATGTAGCGGAATATGCTGGTGCGGCGGGTATTCGGTGGACGTGTAGACGCCAGAAGTGACCTGCAAGCGCGGCGTCGATCCGAACTCGTAGCTGAGCAGCGGATGGCCAAAATCGGCCGCGAAAGCCCGGAACGCGTCGGGGCCATCGAGAGAGAAGTCACGAAACACGATGCCGCCGCAATCGATCAAATGCCGGTCGATGGTATCGCGCAGCATCGGAAGCGCCGCGCCGAGCGGCTGCCCTGCCTTGTCGGCCTTCAGCAACAACGGAAGGCTCTTGCCTTCAACGAGTGGCAGGACGGCGAATGCGCTCATGATCCTTGCTCCAATGCGAACCCATCGACCGTCCCGATTGCCGGGCCAGGGCCGATCCGACCAGGTCGAGCAGTTCGGCTTGCTGCGTGTGAATGAAGAAGTGATGTCCCGGCAGCATGTCGAGCGCGAATTCGGCTGAGGTCTCCTGCTGCCAGGCTTCCAGCGACTGGCGGCTGGTCTCGTCGTCGATGCCGCCGAAGATGTGGACGGGACACGGCAGCGGACGCCGCGGCCGATAGTTATAGGCGCCGCACATCAGGAAATCGGCGCGCAGCACCGGCAGCGCCGATCGCATGAGTTCCGCATTCGCCAGTGCTTCGTCGGGCGTCCCCTGAAGATTGCGCAGTTCCTTCAGCAGCGCTTCGTCGCTCAGCGGCAGGCGCCATTTGCTTCCGTCTCGAACGGCCGGCGCCTCCGTGCCCGACCCGAAGAAGATGGCCGGCGCGGATGCGCCGCGATCGAGCAGGCTGTGGGCAACCTCAAACCCAATCAGCGCGCCGAGGCTGTGCCCGAACAGCGCATAAGGACCATCAAGCTGTGCGTCGATCTCTGCGGCCAGTTGCACGGCGAGTGCTCGCGGATCGGTCGCCAATGGCTCGTCCATCCGCGCGCCGCGTCCGGGCCACTCGACCGGCCGGACGTCGATCCAAGCGGGCAGCAGCCTGCGCCACCGCGCATAGAACATGGCGCTGCCGCCGGAGTATGGCAGACAAAAAAGCCGCATCGGAAGACGGGCTCCGCTTGCTAAGCCGATTTCGGCGCAGGAGGCGCTTCGTCCATGAATTTGCGCAGCGTCAGGGGACGCATGTCGGTCCACACCTGCTCGATGTGATCCAGGCATTCCTTCTTGGTGCCGGTCTTGCCGACTGCCGTCCAGCCGTTTGGAATATCCTTGAACGTCGGCCAGATCGAATATTGCTCTTCGTGATTGATGACGACGGTGAAGGTGACGTCGTCTCTGTCAAAAACCATCATGGCCGGCACCTTTCAGAAAAACGAAGCAACGGCGTCTGACTAGGTCAGAAGCAAATGATGGTCAAAGCAATATCGGCGACGCAGTTTTTAATAGCTCCAAGGTGGCGCGTTAGTGGAAAATACAACCTCCGCGCAGCGACCGGGCGCGCGCGGCAAGTGACTGATTTGCAAGGTGATCCGTATTTTGTCGAATTCTAATCATCCAAGCTGGAACATTTTTCGTTCTGGAAATCGGACACCAGCTCTCAAGTTTTTTTCATCGCATTGTCATCAATTCCGTCGGAATGAGAACGACCCCCGAACAAGACAATGCCGCCGCGGATGAAATCCGCGACGGCACGCACTGCCGGAAAACGACGCAGCGTTCAGAAGTTGAACGTCGTCGACAGGAGATAGGTGCGCGGCGCGGCAAGCGTGATCACACCGCTGTAGGCCGACGCCCAATAGGTCTTGTTGAAGACGTTCTCGACATTGGCACGGATCACGATCGGCTTTCCGTTCCACGGAGACGTCAGGGTATAACGCGCTCCGAGATCAACCCTCGTCCATTCCGGGATGGAAAGGGTATTGGTCACGTTGGCATACTGCGAGGCGGTATAGATCACCCTGCCCGTGAGTGTCAGGTCGCGCAACGGCGTATCCCACTCCGCACCGATGTTGGCGTTGAAGCCGGGCACGCCGACCGCCTTCCTGCCGTCGGTATTCACGCCGGCCACGGTGGGCGTGGCAACCTGCCTGCCGTCGATCAACGCCACGCCGCCAAGCACCCGGAATTCGGGGGTTATTTCGCCGAACACATTGAGTTCAGTGCCGCGATTGCGCTGCCTGCCGTTAAGTTGCTGGGTCGCCGTCACGCCCGTTCCCACCGCGATAATGCTCGCCTGCTCGATCTCGAACATACTGAGGGTCGTGGTCAGGCGGCCCGTATCGAACTTGACACCGGCCTCGGCCTGGGTGGTCTTGCTGGGCGGGAATACGGTACCCACGTTGGTGAAAGCGCCGCCAACGACGGTCGGTGTCTGGAGTCCTTCGATGTAGTTTGCGTAAAGCGAGATATTCTCGACCGGCTTGACCACGAGGGCATAGGCCGGGGTCCACACGCTTTCAGACTGGAACGGCCGGTTCGGATTGGCCACTGTAGCAAATACGTTGTTGATCTCACTCCCTGCGGTCTGGCGACGGACACCGACGGTCAACTGGACGCGATTGTTCCACGTCGACATCGTATCGGAAACGCCAAAGCTCGACAGATTCACGTGGGTGACCTGACTGGCCGACAATGTCGTGAAGTTGGGCTTGGGAATATTGGTCGGCTCGGTGTAGAGGTTCCAGAAAATAATATCGGTCAGGGCATTAGCGGACCGCGTCCGGACCTGCTGGTCATAGGTTCGGTCGTTCTCCGAATAGTTGAAGTTCAAGGCATGTCTAACGGGACCGGTGTCCACCGTTGCACGAACGCCAGCCTCGCCCGCGAGCGTCTCGAACCTCTCACTCCCCATCAGCGGTCGCGACCACAAGCCTCCCGCCTGCAACGTTCCCGGAGGGATCGTTATGGCACCGGGCGCGATATTGGAGATGTTGGGCGAAGGGTAGGCATAGTTGATGTTGCTGTCGTGATAACCAAAAGCCGCATAGGCGGTTAGGTTGTCGGCAAGATCCACCTCGCTCCTTACGGTCGAGAAAAAGTCCGTCGGCGTGTAATAGGCCCACGGAACCTGGAAATTGAGCCCCGCCTTCGGCGGCGCGGGAATGAACTGCGTCGCGGGTGCGGCCGTGGTTCCAGGCGTGTTGAAGAAGCGCAGCGGCGGATTCAGATTGTCGGCCTGATAGCCGATATCGACTTCCACGCGCGCGTTCTCGCCCCGATAATCAAGGCCCAGGACAGCGTTGCCGAATTCGTCGGTCTGGCGATTCCACGGGGTGCCGCCGTTGGAATAGGTGCTATTCAGCCGGACGCCCCACTCCTTGTGCTCGCCGTAGCGCCGGCTGACGTCGGTGATCTGTCCGAACTGCGATCTGGAAACGTAGGTCCCCGTCAGCCGCGTAATATCGACATCCGGAGCATGCTTGGTGATGAGATTGACGGTGCCGCCGACAGCGCCGCCGCTCGTCGCACCGGTGCCGCCAACCGTCATGCCGTTGAGCAAGGCGCTCGGACCCTTCAGAACCTCGACGCGCTCGACGAAATTTGCACCCGTGGAGTAGTATGGCGCGATGCCGGCCAGGCCGTTCAAACTGTAATCGCCGCTGTCGTAATAGAAGCCGCGAATGAACAGACCGTCGGCGCCGCCACCTGCCGCCTGTATCACTCTGACCGAAGGATCATTCGCCAGCACGTCACGAATCGTGCGGGCCTGCTGATTCGCAATCAATTCCGCAGTGTAGCTGGTCTGGTTGAACGGCGAATTCATCACGCCGCGGTTGCCGAGAAGGCCGAGGCTTCCGCCCGTCGCCACCTGCCCGCCCGCATAGGGGGCCGGGGGCGCACCGAGTGTTCCGGTCGAAGGCGTCAGATACGGAACCGGTTCGATGCGGCGAGGCGCCGGCGCGGCGACACGGCGTTGCACGCGCGACGTGGACGGCTGCGTTCTCCGTGCCGCGGGCCGCGCTCGCTGCTGCGTCGGAGCATCTACGGTGACGGGCGGCAAGCTCTGCGCGAACGCTTTCTGACCGCTGGCAAAATCGAGCGAAAGAGCAAGATAACTTACCGCGCCCAACGAAACAGCGCGCACAACATTTCTGGTCGCAATCTTATACGTCATACTTCCACCCCAAAGCCCATAAGCAGGTCCCTGAGGCCGTTCTATCTTCGCGAGTGGAAACAGCGAGTAGAAGCTATCTAAGGTAACGGCGCGTGCGCACAACAGATTGCATCAGTGGCGATCGAGCAACACCGCGCAGTTTCCAATCGTTCTAAACTATACCTGAGTTTTTAAGCGTTCTAAATTTGCAAGCTGCGCGCGAAATTCAATCACGCGCGTGACGTCAGCTGCGCGCCATCTCATCCCAACAGATTACGTAATGCACGGATGAAGACCCGCGAGCCGATTTCGATCAATTCGTCCGGAAAATCATAGTCCGGCTGATGCAGGCCGGGATGCCGCGTGCCCGCCCCCAGGAAAAACATCGCGGCCTTTGACCGGTAGTTGAAACGTCCAAAATCCTCCGACCCCCGCATCGGCAGCCCCTGCCCGGAATACGGCACGCCCCCTGCCTCCAGCGCGCTCCGGAGATGGACGACGGCCTCCGCGTCATTCATGCAATGATTGAACACATCGCGATAGATGATCTCCGCCTTCAGTCCTTCGCTTGCCGCCACGCTCTGGACCAGGCTTTCGGCCTGCGCGCGAAGGGCGTCCATCTTCGAATCGGTCAACGTCCTGAGTGTCGCCCAGACCTCGGCATGACCGGGCGAGATGCCGAACGCCGGTTCTCCCAACCTCGCATGGGTGACGGTCACCATGGAGAAATCTTCGTCGAGCGCCCCGCCCCGTCCGAGCGCATCGATCTCGTCCAACAGTCTCGCGATGGCTGCCTGCGGCGAAACACCGAGTTCGGGGCTCGACGCGTGCGAGGTTCGCCCGGACAGTTTGATCTGCATACCGCGAGAGGCGCAGTTGACCAGCCCCTCGGCGATCGAAACTTGCCCAAGAGGAAGTCCCGGCAAATTGTGCAACGAGAGCACAAAATCGGGCTGCACCTGCTCAAACTTCTCGTCGGCGAGGACAGCAGCGGCGCCAGATCCATCCTCTTCCGCCGGTTGAAACAGCAGTACGGCCCGCCCTCGTTGCGGGCGCTGACGATCCAAGCCGCGCGCCACCGCCGCCAAAATCGTCATGTGACCGTCGTGACCGCAAAGATGCGCTTTTCCTGGTTCCGACGACCGATACGGCAGAGCCGAGATCTCCTGGATCGGCAATCCATCCAGCTCGGCGCGAAGCATGATCGTCGGGCCAGGTGCATCTCCTTGGTAGATCCCGAGCAGGCCATGCCCGCCAAGTCCCGTGACGACCTTGTCGGCACCAGTTGCATGGAGAAGCGCCTTCACTGCTTGCGCGGTCTTCTCTTCCTGCCCTGACAATTCGGGCTTGCTGTGGAGCTGGTGCCGCCACGCAATCAGTTCCGTCAATTCCCGCTCAGCCAAAAACATGCTCATGCTCATCACGTTCAGCTCAATAGGCCCCGATTTCGGGCGTTGATCATGACATCACATAACACCAGGAACGAGTCGCAAGGACAGGAACCTGATCGTTGTCACTCACATCAGGACGATCGCATCGGGTGAAGTCGATCTTGAATCGATCAAAATTAGGTATCGAACCAAGCTTAGAACAATTTGAAAGAACCATCGAAAACGATCCAGACGGCTCGCTCGCCTTGCTTAAAAAGCCAGTCATTGGAGCAACAAGCCGAAATCCTGTCACCATTAGAAATATTCCAAACCTCTCCTGCAACGCACACGCATGAATGCGCCGTGAGATTTGACGCAACCGCGCTTTTTTGCGAGCAGACCTAGAAGCGATCCAATTCAGCCTGCCCGTCATGTCAAAGGTGAGTCTGTCTCATATGGCCAAGACAAAGAGCACGACCGTTAAACCTGAACCAGTTTTGCCGGATCGGATCATTCAGTTGACGGAAAATGCGCCGTACGCACCGTTGGTGGTACGGCACACGGCCGATCGCGCTGCTTTCCTGCCGGAAATACTATCGTTGCACACAAAGCACGAGCTTTCGGAAATACCCGGGCTTGGGAAGGCGTCGATCGCAACGATCGAGGTCTGGCTGGCCGAGCATGGGCGCAGGTTACGAATGCCCGGCGAAAGCCTCGATGCCGTCATTTGCCATTTTGGCGCCAGGCGCAGGCACACCGGCGAGCACAAGCTCGGGGCGCGCCTTCGATCCGCCCCCGTCGATCACCGGCCGTGAACATGACAATATTTCCGAAGCAGACGGCGGGATCAGCGTCGACGGCGGCGTTCAAAGCCAACCGCTACGCACAAGGTCGGCCGGGGTCGCGCATGACTCATGCACGTCCGACGGCTTGCATGACGCGCAAGTCACTGGACGGGACAGTCTGTGTTTTCGCTGCCAGCGCCGCCTGCAAAGCCTCGACATCGGCACGCAGATTCGGCTTCCAGCCGCAGGGACAACCGTCATCACAACGATGCTGATCGGCGACTTCCCTGTAGACGGCTCCGAGCGCGGACGCGGCAAGGCTCATGACGGTCATGGGCGGCAGCTGGGTGGTACGAAGGACATCGCAGAAGGCCGTCATAATGGACCGATGCATCTCTGCGCCGGCAGATTCGCTATCCGTGTCTGATTGCATGACTGCTCGGATCCTCTTCCTTGTTCGCGCCCATGGCGGGCGGCCGCGAAGGCCACAATGTGCTCAGAGAAACGCACCCTGCGCGACCAACGTCAGCGCCGGACAATCGATACGCCCTGACGTGATTGCCATCAAGCGATCGCCTGCGTTTCAAAATTTGAATGGCTCGAAACTGTAGAGAACAGATTGCCCAGCATGAACACGCGGACATGAATCCGCGATCTCGCGGCCTAATATGCCCGAGCTCTGCCAGAAATTCCTTGCCCTCGAAAAATAGAGGGCGCAGGGAAGACCGGGTGCGCGCTGCACCCGCGGTCTCGCGTGCGGTTTGCACAGAACAAAGTGCACACGAGCATACAGGGCAGCGGTGAACACCCGGCCTTCCCTGCGCAATGGCTTTACGGCTTATGCCGTGATCTCCCCGGAGACGAGTTCTTGGTTGACTCCGTCGCTATCGTTTCCGCTCACGCTTCTCCGACAGCTTGACGCCGGCAACGGGCGCCAGGACCACACGGTTTTGCCGTACGCTTAATCCACGCCGTCGTCTCAGCGTAAACAAGCGTCCACCGCAACCCGCCCAACGTCCGTGACGACGGCCGACGCCCTTCTGAGTAGGACGGGATGGCCAAACACATACCTCTGATTTTCCTTCTGGTAAACAGAAATCTTTTTTTATCTTGGGACTTGACACGAATTCCGTAAATCAGAACTGATTTGCCCGTCGGGTTGATTTGCCGCACTCCGCCGTCATTGCGCATCGAAAAAGAGGACCTACGGGATGGAACGCCAAAGCCTGAAACGCCAAAGCCTGAAACGTCAAAGCCCCGCCGATCTCGCCCGTGCGCTCTATGCCGCGCTGGCCGCCGGGGGCCGGACTTGACGGCCTATCGGTGGTCGGCGAAAGCGGCTTTTGCGGCTGTCGCGCCCGTCAATATCAGGTTACGGATGCAACCAGTTCCGGCTCGATATGCGGCACGGCTTCAACCAGCTCACGTGTGTAAGCGGTTTTCGGATTGTCGAACATCGCCCGGCTCTCGCCCTGTTCGACGATGCGGCCATTTTGCAGCACGATGGTCCGGTCGCACATCATGCGAACGACGTTGAGGTCGTGGCTGACGAAGAGGAAGGCCAAGTCATCCTCACGTCGCAGCCGGTCGAGCAGTTGCAGCACCACCGCCTGTACCGATACATCCAACGCCGCCGTCGGCTCGTCCAGCACCAGGAGGCGCGGCCGGCAGGCGATGGCGCGGGCAATGCCAACACGAGCCTTCTGGCCGCCCGAAAGCTGATGCGGGAAGCGCGTCAGCAATTCGACCCCCAATCCGACCCGTCGTGCACACTCCTCCACCCGCTGCCGCAGCGCGTCGCCGGCGCGCATGCCACCCAGCCGCAACAGCGGATGGGCGATGCAGTCAAAGGCGGTGAAGCGCGGGTTGAGGCTGTCGTTCGGATCCTGAAAGACGATCTGGATATCCTTGCGAAACGGCGAGCGGTGAAAATCGCGGGCCGGGATATGGCCGATCGACTGTCCTTCGAACGCGATCTCGCCCTCGCTCGGATCGATCAACCGGCAGATGATGCGCGATGTCGTGCTCTTGCCGGAACCCGACTCGCCGACCAAGCCGACGCTCTCGCCGGCATTGATCATCATCGAAAAGTCCGCGACCGCCGGGGCCCCCTGATCGAACCGCTTTGCGAGTTTCTGCACCTCCAGCAGCGGCGGCGTGCCCGGAGCAGCCGGCGATTTGGGTGCGACCTGGATCGCCACTTCTCGACCCCTCTCCTCTTCCGGCACCAAATCCGCGATCCGGGACGTCGCCGTGGGCGAAGCAGCAACAAGGCGCTTGGTGTAGGAATGCTGCGGCGCTCGGAACAGTGTCAGCGGTTCGGCCTCCTCGACCAGCCGGCCTTGCTCCATCACCACGACGCGACGACAGTAACGGGCGGCGAGACCGAGGTCATGGGTGATCAGAATGGTCGCCATGCCGCGCTCGGCCGCAATCCCGGTCAACAAATCCATCACGACCTTTTGCGTCGTAACGTCGAGGCCGGTAGTGGGCTCGTCGGCGATCAGCAGTGCGGGATTACAGGAAATCGCCATCGCGATCATCACACGCTGGCACATACCGCCGGAGAGTTCGTGCGGATAAGCGGACATCCGCTTTTCGGGATCGCGGATTTGCACGGCGCGCAACAGTTCCAGCGCCTGCGCGCGCGCCTGATCCCGCGGCATTCGCTTATGAGCCGTGATGGCATCGGCGATCTGGTCGCCGACGGCACGGATTGGATTGAGCGCTGCGCGAGGATTTTGAAAGATCATCGCCATCGCCGCGCCGTGCAGATAACGGAAATCACTCCCTGATATCCGCGTGATGTCCTGCCCGCGAAACCGGATATTGCCTGCCGTGATACGGCCGGCCGCATCGAGCAGCCGCGTGATCGCAAAACCCGTCACGGACTTGCCCGAACCGCTCTCGCCGACCAGGCCGAGCATCTCGCCCGCACCGAGCGACAGCGTGACGCCACGCACCGCCTCGACAAGACCACGCCGTGTCGAGAAAGTGACGTGCAGGTCGTCCAGTGCCAGCAGCGATGGGGTCATGTGCGCATGCGGGGGTCGAGAATATCGCGCACCCCGTCGCCGAGGAGGTTGAAGCACAGCACAGTCAGCATCAGCGCCAACCCGGGGAATGCAACCAGCCACCATTTGCCCGTCGAAATGAAGCGCGCGCCTTCGGCAACCATGATGCCCCATTCCGGCGTCGGCGGCTTGACGCCGAGACCGATAAAGGACAGTCCGGCCGCATTGAGGATCGCCCAGCCGAGATTGAGCGATATCTGCACCGCCATGGCCGGCAGCACGTTCGGCAGCAGGAAGCGCAGCACGACCGAGATGTGGCTGTCGCCGCAGGCGCGCGCCGCCTCGACCCAGCCGACATTGCGGCGGACGTTCACCTCCGCCCGCGCAAAGCGGATGTAGAACGGCAGATTGATGATGGCGGTCGCGATGATGATGTTCTCGACCCGGTTGCCGAGGGCCGCGACCATCGCCATCGCCAGCACGAAAAGCGGAAAAGCCATCACGACGTCGACAAAGCGGCCGACGCCGCGATCGAGACGGCCGCCGGTATAGCCGCAGATCGCGCCGATGACGGCGCCGATGGCAAAGGAGATCCCGACCGCCGAGACGGCGATGGCAAGGTCGAGCCGTGCCGCGACGATGAGGCGGCTGAATACGTCGCGGCCGAGCTGATCGGTGCCTGCGATGTGCGCCGCGCTCGGCGGCTGCAGCGCCTGCGATACATTCGAGACGATCGGATCGTACGGCACGATCCAGGGCCCGAAGATCGCAATCAACACCAGCAGGAAAACGCCGGTCGCGGCGACACCGGTGAGCGGATTGCCGCGCAGGATCCAGCCGGCATGGCGTAATGTCGCACTGGTCATCCGATTGTCACCCTGGGATCGGCGATACCATAGAGGATGTCCACCAACAAATTGACGATCACGAACACGGTCGCCATCAGCAGCACGAAGCCTTGCACCGGCGCATAATCGGAAGACAGCAACGCATCGAGCGCGTAGGAAGCGACGCCCGGCCACGAGAATACCTTTTCCACCAGCACATTGGCGCCGAGCATGGTCGAGAACACGATGCCGGCGATGGTGATGACCGGTAGGATGGCGTTGCGCAGTGCATAGGTGACGACGATTTTCCACCACGGAAGGCCCATGGAGCGCGCGGTGCGCACGAAATCACTGCCCAGCGAGACCAGCATCGAGGCGCGCGTGATGCGCGCCAGCGGCGCCACCACGAACAGCGCCATGCTGAGCGCCGGCAGGATCAGTTGCCGGAAGGCGGCCCACCAGCCATCGAAATCGCCGGCGATCAGGAAATCGATCAACAGGAAACCGGTTCGCCTCGGCGGCAGCGATGCGAAGATATCGACCCGGCCGGTCGGATCAGGCGCAAGCCCGAGCAGGTAATAGAAAACATAGATCAGCAACAGGCCCGAGACGAATGTCGGGACACAGACGCCGAGCGCGCAGAAAAATCGCACGCCGTGGTCGATGATGGAGCCCGGTCTGAGCGCTGCCAGCACACCGAGGGGCACCGCCGACACCAGCGCGATCAGCAGCGCCGTAAGCGTCAGTTCCAGCGAGGCCGGCAGCCGCTCGCGCAGATCCTTCGTGACCATTTGGCCGGTCATCATCGACCGACCGAGATTGCCGCTGCCGACGTCATAGAGATAGAGCATCAGTTGTTCGGGCATCGGCTTGTCGAGGCCCATCTGCTTGCGGATGACCTCGATCTCCTCCTTGCCGGAGTTCGGCCCGGAGGCGAAGAACACCGCCGGATCGCCCGGCAGCACCCGCATCAGCAGGAAGGTGAACACGAGCACGCCAAACAGCGCCGGTAGCGAGGACAGGAAACGCCTGCCCGCCCGTATCACCGTTGCTCCAAAGGCCGCCATCGTACCCGCCGGGTTACTTGCGACTGAGATCGCGATAATCGACCTGCCGGTGGAACTGGTAGGTGTAGCCTTCGACCGAGGCCGCCATGACCGCGTCCTGGCTGGGCTGCCAGAGCGGAATCTGCGGCATCTCGGTGAAATGGATGGCGTTGAGCTTCCTGCCGTCTTCCTCATACTTGGCCGCATCGGGTTCGAAGCGGGCCTTCTGCGCGATCTCCACCAGTTCGGCATTGTTGATCGACGAGTAGTTCCAGCGCTGATTGCCGGTGTAGAAGTTGCGGTAGAAATAGTCTGGCGAAGGCAACCAGGCGACGATGCCCTCGGTAAAGAAAGGCAGCTTCTTCTCGTTGATCTGCGTCGACATCTGCGCATCCGGCAGCTTCTGGATATCGACCTTGATGCCGATCTTGGCGAGCGACTCCTTCACTAGCGCAGCCATAGGCTCGGCGGTGGAAGCCTGACCGACGTTAAAGCTGAACGTGGTCGAGAAGCCGTCCGGCATGCCGGCCGCCTTCAGATATTCCCTGGCCTTATCGAGGTCGAGTTTCACCGGCTGCGGTACAGGATAGGCGCCGCTCGATGGCTTGCCATCAGCCCATGTTGCGCCAAACAGCGGCGACCCGCGGCTGAACAGCGCCGCCTTGAACATGTCGTCATAGGGCAGCGCAAAAGCGACGGCGCGGCGCACATTGACGTTGTCGAAGGGCGGGATTTGATTGTTCATCGAAACGAAGGTGACGGAATTGTATTGCGGCGTCGAGATCACCTTCAGCTTGGCTTTGGCTTCGAGCGACTGGACGTCGCTCGCCTGCAGATCGACGACGATATCGGCGTCGCCACGCTCGACCAGATTGGCGCGCGTCGCCGGCTCCGGCACCGACTGCACGATGACGCGTTTGAAGAACGCCGACTTGTCGGTCGTGCCGCGGTTCCAGGCCTCGTTGCGCACCATGATCACCTGTTCACCCGGCTTGAACGTCTCGATCCTGTAGGCGCCGCTGCCGGCCGTGTTCTCCTTCAACCACGCCGTTGCCCAGGGATCCTCTGCCGTCGCATGCGACTTGGCGACCTTGGAGTTGATGATGATCGGGTAGACGGTGGCGAGATTCGGTAAGGCCAGCTTGTCCGGCTTCGGCAGCGTCACCTCGATGGTCAAGGGGTCGACGACCTTGAACTGATCGGCTGATGTCAACGATCCCGTGAGAAGCTGCGCCTTGCCGAGGATCGGCGCCGTGACGACGCGGTCGAGCGACCACTTGACGTCATCAGCGGTGACCGGTGTACCGTCCTGGAATTTCGCGTCCTTGCGCAGGCGAAAAGTCATCTTCAGCCCGTCCGGGCTGACCTCGTAGGATTCCGCCAGCTCTCCGGTGATCTTGCTGAGGTCAAACACCCATTTGCCATTGAGTTGCTTGCGGCCAAATGACACGAGCCGGTCGTAGGTGCTGAGACTCACCGCAAAGGCTTCGCGGGTCGAACCCGGAACATTCGGCTCGAGCGTATTGACCGATGCGCCGGTGACGTAGCGCAGCGTTTCCGCGCGCGTTTGTGCCTGCACCGATCCGGCGGCCAGTGAAAACGCGACAAAGGCTACCGCCGAAAGCAGACGCCTGGATCCTGTAACGCCCATCGAACTTATTCCCTATATTGTCAGGTTTATTTTCTGAATGAGAACATCAACTTAAAGCAAGGGATATGCCAACCGGAACCGCCAGAGGCAGGAGCATAGTAGGTATGAGCCGAGCTTCCCAAACGCGGTTGAAAACCGTTCACCGTTCCTCACCCGTCGTGGATGCTTGCCGCACGACGACAGCCTGGGGCACGTCATACGCCTTGAACGAAGCCCAGTGCCGCTCGATGTCCGCGCGAAACAGGCCGCGTGTCAACCCGTGCACCAGCTTCGGCACGGCCGTGGTCATCGCATTGATCGATGAGCCCGAAGCACCGAAGCTCATGGTGGAGGCGATCGCGAAGACATGAATGTTCGCGATCCATGGTGTTTCACCGGCGACCCGCTCCATCAGCGCATAGTCGTCAGCGAGATAGGGAAAACGCCCGAGCCGCGGGCTGCGCTCGTCCGGCGGCGGCTGGTAGCGGTCGGCCCAGGTCGCGATGTTGGCGGCGCTGCTTCGCAGTTCGGGCCGGCCGGCAAAATTCATGTCGATCCCTGTGCCGCAGATCACGAAGTCGGCCGCGAACACGCCCCGCGGCGTCTGCAAGTCGACGCCGCAAGCCGTTTGCGTGGCGGCTTCGATCGGTGCCCCCTCCTGCAGGCGAAAATTGGGATGATGCGCGCAGCGGTCGTAGGTCGCTTGCGGAAAACCTTCCCGCATCTCCAGCACGGCGCGCATGAAGCGCCAGCGCCAGGCATCATCCAGATCACAGAAGTGACGCAGGAAGCCGCGGAACGTGAGCCAGCGGTAGGGCTGGATCACCTGGATCTCCGCCCTGCGGCAAAACAGATCCACCTCGGCCGCGCCTGCCTCCAGTGCGGTCGCTGCATTGTCGAAGGCCGAAGCGCCGGCGCCGATCACCGCAACATTCTTGCCGCACAAGCGGGCGAAGTCGATCGGCTGGGCCGCATGCGCGCAAACCGACGACGGCAGATGGCGTAGCGGCTCCGGAATGGTCCAGTCGCCCATGCCTTCCTGCCCCGTCGCCAGCACAATCTTGCGCGCAAAGACAATATCGAAACCATCAGCCGTCTTTACCTTGGCCGCGAGCAATCCACCGGCCGCAGGCGAGATCTCGATAACCTCGCAACCATTCCGCACCGGCAGGTCCAGGATGCGCCTGAACCAGAGCAGATACTCCGCCCAAAGCTCGCGTGAAATCAGGTCGAGATTTCGCCAATCCCCCTCGCCGAAGCGCGCCTCGTGCCAGGACTGGTAGGTCAGGCTGGGAATATCAAGATCGGGCCCGGTGAAATGCTTCGGACTACGCAGCGTATGCATGCGGGCGTAAGTGAGCCACGGTCCTTCCTGCCCCTCCTCGGATTTGTCGAGCACGAGGATGTTGCTCACCTGCGAGCGCATCAGCCCAAACGCCGTCGCGAGCCCAGATTGCCCGGCGCCCACCACGAGCACGTCCAGCGCCGGTCTGCCGTCGGGCCCGAGCTTCGGCGTCAGCCACGCAGCATCCGGATGCGCGGTCTTGGCAAGATCGGCGCGAACCTGGGCTTCGAGAGCGAGCAAGCTATTCATGCCGCGAGCCATCCGCCATCCACCACCATCACGGTGCCGGTCGTAAAGGAAGACGCATCGCTGGCGAGGTGGAGCGCTGCCTGGGCCACCTCCTCCGCCTGGCCAAATCGCTTCATGGCATGGCGGTTGCGGGACGCTTCACGCACTGGTTCAGGGTCGGCATGGCGAGCAAAACTGCGTCGCAGCATCGGCGTGTCGATGGCGCCCGGCGCGATCGCGTTGACCCGGATTCCGTCCGTGGCGAAATCCACCGCCATCGTCCGGGTAAGGCTGATGATCGCGCCCTTGGCCGCGATATAGGCGCTGTTGCCCTTGCCGCCGGCGATCGCCAGTTGCGAGGCGAGCGCAATGATCGAGCCGCTGCCTTGCCGCTGCATCTCGGGCACTGCCGCGCGTGCCCAGAGCCAGGTGCCGCCGACATTGGTGCGGAACACCGCATCCCAATCGGCGGGATCGGTGGTCAGCACCGTGCCGCCGCAGGAAAAGCCCGCCGCGGCCATCAGCACATCGAGGCGGCCGCGCCGCGCTATGACATCGCCAACCACAGTTTGCGCGAAATCCGCCTCGCCGACATCGCCGACATGGAATGAAGCTTCACCCTTCACGCCGTCGATCGCCGCCAGCGTCTCCTGCAAGCCCGCGCCATCACGATCGACCAACGCGATAAAGGCGCCCTCCTTCGCAAACAGCGCCGCACTGGCGCGGCCGATGCCGGAGCCAGCGCCGGTTATGATCGCCGTCCGCCCTGTCAGTCTCATGTCAGGCTTTCCCTCGATGTTCTTTCCACCAGTTGCTCAGTTCGACGACGGAATCGGCGCAGCCGAACCGCGCGCGCCAGCCGAACTCTTCCGCCATGCGCGTGACCGAAAGCGGCGCCCGGTCGGCTGGACTATGCAGGTCGATCGTCGCCGCTTCACCGGCATCGGTCAGCCTGCAAATGAAACCGGGGCGCAGCGCGGCCAATTCCTGCCCCCATTGCAGCGCCGGCCATTCCACGCCGGTCGAAATATTGTAGAGCTGATGCTTGGGCCGCTCCGCCTCGATCAGCACTGTCACGGCTTCCGCGACATCCACCGCATAGATCCAGTCCCTGACACCCGGACGTGACAGAACGGCCTCGCGTTTCTCCTGCATCGCAGCCAGAATCTGCACCTGCGGGCTTGGCGTGTCGCGCACCTCGTTGCTCCGCTCCCACGGGCCGAATACGGCGCTCAGCCGTACGCTGACGATTTGGCATTGCCATAGGGTGGAAAGGCGCGCGGCCACTTTCTCCGACGCGAGTTTGGTAATGGCGTAGAGTGAAACCGGATCGCAAGGCGTCTCCTCATCAAGCACCGCATTCCCAAATGCGCTGGCGCCGTAGGCAGCCGCGGACGACAGATTGATGATGCGCTTGACGCCAGTGCGCTGCGCCGCGATCAGGACCGGCGTCTGAGCCAGCAGATTGACCCGCAGAATGGTCTCGGGATCCTTTGCCTCGCGCTCCGGACCGGCCGTGATTGCGGCTCCGAGAATGATCGCCTCATAGCTGGCTGCGATCGCCTGCCCGACGGCATTCTGATCGGTGATATCGCCCTGGATGACGGTCAGCCGATCCGCGTGAGAGGCAAGATACCTGGCTGCGTCAGACGGCAAGCCCGCGCGGTCGAACAACGTCACCGCATGACCGCGCGCCAGCAATGTCGCGGCGATATTGAGCCCAACAAAACCGGTGCCGCCGAAAACAAGGATTCTCATTTCTCAATCCGAACCCGTCGCCGCGGACAGATCACAGGAGCCTCGCCCCGAAATTCTGTTCCGGGTCCATATCCGATACCAGCCGGCCGGTCGGTTTCGCCGCCTCTCCTCCCGTGCGTGCGAGGAAACGCCCTGAGCCTGCTTCGACCGAACGTTTGCCGTCCGACACGATCACGCGCCCGCGCGATAGCACGGTCACCGGCCAGCCGCGCAGCTTGCGGCCGGCAAAGGGCGTATAGCCCGTGAGGTCATGCATCATCTCATCGCTCAGCGTCACCTCTCGCGCCGGGTCCCAGATCGCGATATCCGCATCGGCGCCAACCGCAATCGAGCCTTTCCGCGGATGCAGATTGTAGATCTTTGCAGGTGCCGTCGCGGTCAGTTCGACGAACTTTTCGATTCCGAGGCGCCCCCTGGAAACCATAGCGTCGAACAGCAGCGGCAACCGGACTTCAAGGCCCGGCAAACCGTTCGCCACCTGCTTGAAATTAGGATTGGGGCCGGCCCGCAGTTTACCGGTTTCGTCGAATCGATACGGCGCGTGGTCGGACGACACGGTCTGGAGATCGCCGAGCGCCAACGCCTGCCACAGCGCTTCCTGGTCGGCGGCGCGCCGCGGCGGCGGGCTGCACATCCATTTGGCGCCTTCCACGCCGGGCTTGTCGAGATCATCGGCCGTGAGAAACAGATATTGCGGGCAGGTCTCCGCGAACACCTTCAGCCCCTGCCCGCGCGCATCGCGGATCACCCTGGCGCCTTCCGCCGTCGAGACGTGGAAGATCATGATCGGTTGGTCGATCAGCGCAGCCATGCCAATCAACCGCGTGAACGCCTCCGCTTCCGAAACGCGGGCGTGGCTGATAGCGTGATATTTCGGATGGGTGTAACCGCGCGCGAGCAGCCGCTTCACCATCCAGGAAATGATCCCGTGGTTCTCGGCATGGGCGCAGAGCATCGCGCCGCCGTCGCGCGCCGCCAGCAGAATGTCGAGCAGCGGCTCGTCATCGATCTTCAGGCGATCATAGGTCATGAAGATCTTGATCGAGCCGTGGCCCTGCTTGATCAATGCCGGCAGATCCGTCTCCAGCGCTTCCTTTGTCGGATCGGCGATGATCATGTGAAAGGCGTAGTCGATCACCGCGCCCTTTTTGGCCAGCGCATGATAGTCCTCCAGCACCTGCGGCAGCTTCATGCCGACGTGCTGGGCCGCGAACGAGATCACGCTGGTGGTGCCACCGAAGGCCGCCGAGACCGTCGCGCTCTCGAACGTATCGGCGTTCATGATACCCGCGGCCGATAGCTGTTCGATGTGGGCGTGGCTGTCGACGCCGCCGGGCAGCACCAGCTTGCCGCGCGCATCGATCTCGCGTCGCCCGGCCGGCAAGCCGCGGCCGACAGCAACAATCGTCTCGCCGGAAATGGCGACATCGGCCTCGAACACGTCGCTGACGGTCGCGACGCGTCCGCCGCGAATGAGAAGGTCGTAGGCGGGTTCGGTCATGGCAAACTCTCCAAGTCAGGTCCTGAATCGCAAGTCGGGCGTCCGCTGCATAAAAGCACAGATCGTGTCGCTACACTCCCTTGCGCTTTGGGAGCAGACAGTGGACCATGCATCGCTCGATGGCATGGTCATTGCTTCCATCGAAGTCTCTTTGCGCCTAGGCCCCACGGCATCGGCCGATGCACCGTCCAGCAGGAAAACATGATGTCCAGGCAACGCATTCTCGTCATCAATCCCAATTCAAATCGCCTCGTGACGCAAGGGCTGGAAGAGGCACTCAAGCCGCTCGGCTTTGAGGGCGGACCGGAGATCGTCTGCGAAACTTTGGCTGAAGGGCCTTACGGGATCGAAAGCCAGGCCGACGTCGATGGCGTGGCGATGCCGCTGCGCCGTCTTGTCGAAGGCGACAACAGTTCGGCCGCCTTTGTCATTGCCTGCTACAGCGATCCGGGCCTGCATGTCTGCCGCGAAGCGACGGACCGGCCCGTTTTCGGCATCGCCGAATGCGGCGTGCTGACGGCGCTTGCGCGCGCCGAAAGCTTCGGCGTCATTGCGATCGCACAGCGCTCGATTCGCCGCCACGTCCGTTACCTCAGGCAAATGGGATTGACGGATCGCCTGACGCGGGAGCGCCCGCTCAACATGAGCGTGGCGGAGACGGCGTCGGGCGAAGGAACGCTCGCGAAGATGATCGAGGTCGGGCGCGCGCTCAAGGACGAAGACGGATCCGGCGCCATCGTGATGGGCTGTGCCGGCATGGCGCGTCATCGAAGGCCGCTGGAACAGGCGCTCGGGATTCCCGTGATCGACCCGACGCAGGCGGCCGTGACCATGGCTTTGGGTGCGGTACAGTTCGCCCATCACTGACTTTCGCCGGACGGTTCACGCGCACCGCTGCGTGCAAGCCACTGGGCGTGGCTTTCGCGCGTCAGCGCGAAGGTATCGCGCTGGGTAGCGTAGAGATTGCCGAACAGGCGTCCGATCGGACGATAGACGTCGAAATCGACGTACATCCTCTCCCGGTCGACCAAGCCGTCGCGCGCGTGCAGGCGCAGCACCTCACCAACCAGGAGTTCGCGCCCGGGTCCGAAAGCGAGTGCGACATGTTGCCTGCACTCCAGCGCGAAGGGAGCTGCCGCCAGCCGCGGCACGGCGATATCGACTGACGGCAATGTCGCCAGGCCCGTCGCCTCCACCTCGCTGTTGCCGGAGGGAAAGTCGATCGCGCAGTCGTTCATGGTGGTCGCCAACGCCTCGTCCACCATATGCACGACGAACTCTCCGCTGCGGTGGATGTTGCGGGTGGTGTCCTTGGGGCTGTGATCGGCCTTGTGTTGCAAGCCGAGCACCACGAGCGGAGGATCTTCGGAGAACACGTTGAAGAAGCTGAACGGTGCCGCGTTGACCTTGTTGTTCTCGTCGAGCGTGGTGACCAGCGCGATCGGCCGTGGCACCACGACCCCGCACAGCAACTTGTATCGGTCGTGCGGATCAAGTTCGCGGAAGGAGATGCCGAACATCTAGTTTTCCAGCGGCGGCACCGCGCCGGTGCGGCTGGTGATCAGGCCATAATGCTCGATGCGGCGGTGGTTGGCGAAGTTGAAGATGGTTTTCTTGCCGAAATCGGTGGCGTCGAGGTCGCACGGGTAAACCAGCAACTCGTCCTCTTCGGTTTTCGCCTCGACGACGATCTCGCCGTCCGGATTGACGATCAGGCTGCCGCCGATCAAGGGGTGGCCATCCTCGACGCCGGCCTTGGCAACGCATACGACCCAGGTAGAGTTCTGGTAGGCGCCGGCCTGTGCGGACAGCCGGTTGTGGAAGAGCCGCTTCTCGGGCCCCTCCTCGCTCTTCTCGGCATTGACCGAGGGCGTGTTGTAGCCGATCAGCACCATCTCGACGCCCTGCAGACCCATCACGCGGTAGGTTTCCGGCCAGCGCCGGTCGTTGCAGACGGCCATGCCGAAGATTCCGCCGAGGGTCCGCCAGACCTTGAAACCGAGATCGCCGGGCTCGAAGTAGCGCTTCTCCAGATGCTGGAACGCGCGTTTCGTATCAAACTCCGAATGCCCCGGCAGATGGATCTTGCGATAGGTCCCGACAATTCTGGCGGACTTATCGGTGAGAATACAGGTGTTGAAGTGATGTCCGTCCGCTGTCAGTTCGGCATAGCCAAAGCTCATCGCCATCTGGTGCCGGGCGGCGCGCTCAAACAGCGGCATGGCCGCAGCATTCGGCATCTCGCGTTCGAACCACGTGTCGACCTCGGCCTGGCCCTCCATGTACCAGCGAGGAAAGAACGTGGTGAGGGCAAGCTCCGGATAGACGATCAGATCGGCGCCCCTCGCCTTGGCTTCATCCATCAGCGCGATCATGCGCTTGACGACGGTTTCGCGACTGTCGGTTTTCTGAATCGGACCCAACTGGGCGGCGGCAACATTGATGACGCGCATGGATACCTTTCTGGGCGCTTCCATTTAAGGCGGCGCTTGCATGAAAATGAAGCAGCCTGTGAAGCTCGGAGTCTTATCCGGCTCAATCGAGCCAGCAGTTAAAGTTTTGGTTCACACGAAGTCAATTCCGGAGACAGTCCTCGTGATGCACGTCAGTTCTGCGTTTCCGCTCGCCGCCCGATGCTCGGCGCGCGCCAGCGCATGGTCGAGCGTGCCGTCAGGCATCGGCAGGTACCAGGGTTCGCCAACCGGCCAAGCGAGAAACGCAGCTCACTGGCGGTATCCTTGATGACTCAGTCCAGCCCTCCTATCGGCCGTGGCTTGGTGCAGCATGCCGCTCATGCTCTTCATCCGCAACCTGCAGACCGTGATCCAGCGCATCGAGCAGCCGATGGGATTCATCCGCGGAGATCACCAAAGGCGGCGCAAGGAACAGCGAGGTCTGTTCACCGCTGGTTCCGATCACCGCGCCGGCCTCAAGGGCGCGCAACGCGACGCGGGAAGCGATGGGATCCTCAAGGCTGTCCGCGTGCCACGTCCGCCAGTCCGGCCCGTGCAGCTCAATGGTCCAATGCAGGCCTTGTCCCGCCACGCGTCTTACGCTGGGATGCCGCCGCGCGATCTCGAGCAGACGCTTTGCGAACAGTCCCTCGAGCTGGCGTACCCGCGACAGGATGTCTTCGCTGGTGACGACGCCGAGGTAGGCGCTGACGGCGGCCATGCTGATCGGATGCCCGCGCAACGTGCCGTAATTCTGCCAACTCTTGCCCTTGAGCTGCTCGACGATCGCTTTCGACACCACGACCGCCGCGACCGCCGCGGCGCCGCCCCCCAACGATTTGCCGAGCGTCACGATGTCCGGGCGGCTCTCGCCACCTTGAAACGCAAACCATCGCCCCGCCCGCCCCGCGCCGGTCACCACTTCGTCGGCGATCCAGACCGATCCAGCCTCGCGGGCGTGCAGCGCCAGTTGGTCCTGATAGTCGGCGTCGTAGTAGATGCCGCCTTGCGTATAGTCGATGATGGTTGCGGCGGTGTCCGACAGGGTGCTTGCGGCATCGGCGAGATACTGTTTCGCCGACGGATTGTTCGGTGGTGCGCCGTAGATCGCGCCATCGGGCGCGGGTAGAATGCGGACCGGCGCCATCACGGCAGGCAGTTGCGAGCCACCGGCATGCACCGCGAGGCCGCCATGCCATTGCGGCTGCACGGTCATGCTGCGGGACAGACCGACCAGGCCGTGATAGGCGCGTTCGCGGGTCGCGAGCGCCGTGCGCTGCGTTAGTGCCTGGCAAAGCGAGAGCGCCATGTCATTCGCTTCGCTTCCGCTGATGCAAAAGCGAACGGCGCCGACCCAGTCCTCTTCACCTACGAAGGCGACCCTGATCAGATCGTCAGCGGCTTGCTCGCGCCCGATCCAGGTCCAGCCTTCATTCACGACGGGCGTATCCGCAGCGCGACGGATCGCTTCCACCATCGCCGGATGACGATGGCCAAGGCCGCCACCAGTATTGCTTCCGTCGATCAGGCGACGGCCATCCTCGAGGTGGAAATAGACGCCCTCACCGCCGACGACGGTAAGCGGTGCGCTGTCGCCTGCGTTCAGGCCGGTTCGCAATAGCCTACTCATCGAGAAACCTCATTCGCCGCTCCATAACCGCCGCCGCCGCAGCTCTCGATGGTGACAAGATCGTCGCGCTGCAGCACCAGATTCGATTTGCCATCGATTTCGACATTGGCGCCATTTCTGACCAGCGATATCAGGCAGGTCTGGCCGGGTTGGCCGCCCTGCATGCCGAATGGCGGGATCACCATTCGCTCGATACATGTGGTCAGATGCATGGACGGCGCGAGAATCCGATAGGAACGCACCACGCCGTCGCCGCCGCGATACTTTCCGGCGCCACCGGACTCGCGGCGAATGGATTGCTGCTCGACCCGGATCTTGTAGTTGGCCTCGATCACTTCGGCCGGAGTATTGGACGTATTGGCCAGGTGCACGCGCGTCGCCGAAACGCCGTCACGATCATGGCGCGCGCCCTCGCCGCCGCCATGGACCTCGTACAGCATCTTCCAGGAGCCGTCCGAGCGCGGCTCGGCGAAAAAGAGCACGCTGGCTGTCGTCGTCCCGCCGGCGGACAAGCGTTCCGGAATCGCGTCCTGCATCGCATGGAAGATGGCATCGACGATGCGCATTGAGGTTTCGTGATTTCCCGCCGCGACGGCCGCCGTCCACCCCGGCTCCAGAATCGAACCCTGGCGCGTGATGATCGTGAGCGGCCGCAAGGCGCCGGCATTTTGCTGCATCTCACGCCCGCTCATGATGCGTGCCGAATAAGCTACCGCGGAACGCGCGATGAACGGCGTCGTGTTGCAGAAATTCGCGGCCCGGTCGGCGCTGCCAGACAGATCGAACGTGGCCTCGTCACCAGCGATGGTGATCTTGACGTGAATGCGGGCGGGTTCGCCGCCCGCGCCGCCATCGTCCAGGTAATCTTCCCCTTCATAGACGCCGTCCGGCAGTTCGCGGATCGCCTCCCGCATCTCGATCTCCGACAGATCATGCAGACGCGCCAGCGCCACGGTGAACACATCCCTGCCGTGGTGCCGGCAAAGCTCGACGATGCGCTTTTCGCCCGCCTTGGTTGCCGCGATCTGTCCGAGCAGATCGCCCTCGCACGCTTCGGGATCGCGTACATTGGCCTGCAGAAGCTGCATGATGGGCGTATTCACACCGCCCGCTGTCGCAATCAGAACCGGCGGAATGCGCATCGCCTCCTGAAAAGTATCGATGGCCTTGGCGAAGTAGCTGCCCGGCCATGTTCCGCCGATATCGGGCCAATGCGCGAGGCTGATCGCGAATGCGACGATATCACCGTCGACAAAAACCGGCCGGACCACTTTGACGTCGTTAAGATGGTTGCCGCCCAGCGCGCCAAGATTATAGATCAGCACGTCGCCGTCGTTCAGGCTGCCTACGGGCACAACTTTCAGCAGTTCCGGGACGGTGTAAGCCATGGCCCCGAGGTGGATCGGGATGTCCCGGCCCTGACCGACCAGATCGCCCTTCGCATCGGTGATCGCAGATGAAAGATCGCCGGCTTCGCGCAACAGTGGCGAGCGTGCCGAACGCGTCATCACCAGACTCATTTCCTCGGCTGCCGCCGACAGACCATGCCGGATCACCTCAACGGTAAACGGATCGAGCGTCATGGCCTCACCTTCGTCAAAAAGAGATGACCGACCGTGTCCGGTTTGGCCTGCCAGCCCGGGGGGACCACAATTGTGGACCACGCATCTTCAATGATCGCGGGCCCGAGGACCGGCTCCTTCATCGAGGCGCGGTCCACGATCACCGTCGCCACGTCATGGCCGCCATCGAACGTGCATCGACGCGAAGCCACCTGCAACTTGCGAACGGCGGTCGTGGGGCGATCGACGATGGTGGTCGATGGCCGCCGCGCCTGCACGCGCACCGATTCGACGACGCAACTCTCCTGCGTCGCGTAGCCGAACAGTTCGTGGTGACGAACGAGAAAATCTTCCCGCAGGCGCGTGGTATTCAGAGGCAGGGAGAACGGCACGGCAATGGCGTCGTTCTGCGCGGCATAGCGCATCAGGGCGACCAGTTCGACGTCGATCTCTGCGCGCGCAACGCCGTTGGCAATCAATGGTTCCGACGCCTGCCCGATCAAGGTCTCGATCCGCTCCAACACCCGAGCGAGATCGATACCATCCAATGCGACACGGAAGGTCTGCTGCTGCAGAAAGCTGAAATCGGCAGTGAGACAGCCAAGCGCAGAAAATGCACTCGATGCGTTGGGCACCACGATCGAACCGATGCCGTAGAGATCCGCCATTCCCGCCGCATGCATCGGACCGCCGCCGCCGAAGGCAAGGAGCGTACAGTCGCGGCCGTCGATGCCGCGTTCCACCGTCACCCGGCGCAGCGCCCTTGCCATGGTTGCATTGGCGACCTTGACGATGCCGAGTGCGGTCTCCTCGAGGCCCAGTTTCAACGCTTGTGCTATGGGCGCAATGGCGCGTCGGGCAGCCTCGATGTCGAGGCTGATACGGTCCCCGAGCCGCGTTTCGGGATTGAGATAGCCGAGCACCGCGTTGGCATCGGTGATCGTCGCCGCCGTGCCGCCGCGGCCATAGCAGGCCGGGCCGGGTTCGGACCCCGCGCTCTGGGGTCCTACGGTCAAGCCGCCTGGCCCATTGCGCACGATCGAACCACCTCCCGCTCCGATCGAGTGAACCGCCAGCATCGGCTGGCGCAGCGGCCGATCCCCGAGCATTCGGCCGTCCGCCATCTCCGCCTGCCCATCGATGATCAGACAGACATCGGTGGTGGTGCCGCCCATATCGAAGGTGAGCATTCTCGGCGTGCCGAGCTGGCGCGCAATGCTGACCGACGCCGACACACCGGCCGCGGGCCCGGACATCGCCATTACCAGAGGACGCCGCTTGACCGCAGCAATCGGCACCATGGCTCCGGCGGAATGGAACACCTGCAGGCCAGGCCCGATCGGCAGGCGCTGCTCCAGCTCACTCAAATATTCGACGGCAATCGGCATCGCCGCCGCATTGAACACCGTCGACGACGTGCGCTCGTATTCGCGTGCTTCCGGATTGACCTCATGTGACAGCGAGACATGCGGCACGATCGCCTTGAGCCGTTCGGCCAGAATCCTCTCATGTACCGGATTGGCGTAGGCATGCAGCAAGGCCACCGCGACGCTTTGCACACCGGTCCGCTTCAGCCAGGTCAGCAGACGATCGATCTCGCGGTCCTGCAACGGCTTCAGCACATTGCCTTCGTGATCGAGCCGCTCGACCAGACCGAAGCAAAGCTCGCGCGGCACCAATGATGGCGATTTCGGCGGGATATCGAGGCGGTACAGATCACGGCGCCGGTAGCGGGCGATATCCAGCACATCCTCGAATCCAGCGGTGGCGATCAGCGCAACCTTTGGGAGGCGTTCCTCGACGATCGCATTGGTTACCCGCGTGGTGCCATGGACGAAGCGTTTGACCTGATCCTTCTGCAGTCCAATGGCCTCAAGGGCTTCGAGCATCGCATCGACCGGCGCATGCGGACGCGACGGAACCTTGGCGATCCGGGTTTCGGCGGGGTCACGCCGGATGGCAATGATGTCCGTGAAGGTGCCCCCGATATCGGTTCCGACTTCCCATTCCCTGTTCAAGCCGTTCATTTCATTCCTTGTTCAGCCATTGCCTTCCTTCTCAGCGCACCGAACAAGGCCGGGGGCGACGACAGAAGCCACGTTGCGACTCAAATCGCGAAAGTCGAGCTAGAGATAGGCCGCGCCGATCAGTAGTTTCAACGAGACTCCACGATCCGTCATCATCACCCTGCTTCCCCTGTGAAGGCCACCCAGGCGAATTTGTGACAGACCGGTCGAGCCATCGCATAGAGCCAGACTTGCCGCAAACAGGTAGGCCAGCCGCTCGAACGCGCTGCCGCTCTTCCAAAGTCTTCTGCATTAATCCGGGCATTGATGCTCACGGAAGATGCACACTCGCCGCCCCCGGAGCCGCGACTCCGATGGCTCAAGCTGATCTGCTGCCGCTATGAAGCACTGAGGCACGCGGCCATTTTGGATATCAACCGGCGTGCATCCTCCGTCTGCAGCCGCCCATATCCAAACACCAATCCCTGCCGCGTGGGTTCGCCGAGATAGTTCTGCGACAGCGGCTGCACGTGAATGCCGGTTTGCAGCAGGAGCCTTGCCGCCTCTGCGTCGCTCATCCGTGCCCGCATTCGCTCGGTGAAGAAGGCGACCAGATGGAGCCCGGTCGCCGCGGATGACACGGTCAGATCATCAGGCATCAATGTGGTGATCGCGTCAATCAAGGCAGCCCGCCGCGCGGCATAAACCTTCCGCATTCGTCGCAGATGTCTCACCAGGTGGCCTTCCCGCATGAATTCCGCCAGCGCCACCTGCCCGATTCCCGATGTGTGGACATCGATCCGGGCGCGACCTTTCGAGAACGCCCTGATGAGACGTTCGTCGGCGATCATGTAGCCGATACGCAAGCTCGGCATCATCAGCTTCGAGAATGTCCCGAGGTAGATCACGCGTCCGTCGCGATCGAGCGACCGCAGCGAGGCAATCATGCTGTCCTGGTGCCTGAACTCCGAATTGTAATCATCTTCGATGATCCAGGCGTCATTCTTGTTCGCCCAGTTCAAAAGCTCGAGCCGCCGCTCAAGCCCCATGCTGACGCCGATCGGGTATTGATGCGACGGCGTCACGACCACCAGCTTGGCATGCGGCGCCAGCCGAATTCCCTCGGAAACGCAGAGGCCCTTGTCGTCGACAGGCACCGGAATGAGTCTCGCGCCGGCCGCGGTCAGCGTCCACCGGGCTTCGACGAACCCGGGCTCCTCGACCCAGACCTCGTCGCCCTGATCGAGGATCATGCGGCTGCAAAAATCCAGTGCACCTGACGTGCCGGAGGTCACGGCCACGTTGCCCGGCGTGCAGACCAGACCGCGCACCGATCCGAGGAAATTGGCGATTTCGCTCCGCAACGCCGGATGCCCCTCAGGCGGAAGGTCCAGACAGTCGGAGTTTTTGGGATTCTGCCAGGCCTGCCGCAGCAGCCTCGCCCATTCCCTGAATGGAAAGCTGGAAACATCCGGCGCACCGGGGCTGAATTCGGACTTCCAATTGGTGTCGTATTCGAATGCCAGCAGGGATCGCCATCGATCAGAGACCGGGCCAATCTCGATAGCAGTCGAATCCTCTCCTGACGAGGACACCGCCGCTGGCGCCGGGCTCGCTTGCGCCTGCTTGACCGACGCGACGGTGACGCCTCCACGCGGGGTCGATTCCAGGTAACCTTCGGCATAGAGCAAATCCCACGCTGTCAGAATCACGGTTCGTGAACAGCCCAGTTCGCGCGCGATCTCCCGCGAGCCGAGGAACTTCGTGCCGGCCGAAAGCCTCCCCTGCAGAATGCCGTTCCGGAGATGCGCGGCGATCTGCAGGTGGATCGGGACCGCTGAAGCGCGATCGATATGCATGCCGGCGATCGACACGCGCCTCTTTTGGGGGCGGGATTTTTCCATAGACGAAGGATTTAACTTGAGCGCGGCCAACCAGCAAACCGCAGTCTTCATATACACGTTCTTGAAACGATCGACCCGCCACTGATACCCCAGCACGTTCAGGTCGGCTTGCGCACGCTGGATGTTGCTCGATTTTCTCTGATCTCTCGGCGCAACCATCGTGCGCATGCCGCCTTCTCGCTCCAATCCATCAAGGGGGCGATGGAAAAGAGATAGTCTCGGTATTTCAGCGGCTTATCTTACGCCCTCAATGCGACTAACCACGGTTGGATTATCTGCGTGATCACGAATACTTGCGCGGCCTGCCGCCGGCGTCGATACCGACGCCGTTTAGGGCGGCGGCTAGTTCATGATTGGCATGGTGAACGCAGCCGACATCGACCTGATCGGCCAGCTTCAGCCGAACACAGCGGTCAGGTTCGTCAAGGTCAGGATGGCACTGGACGCGCGTCAGGCTCGCGCGGGGCTTTTGGCCAGACTACGCAGTTGACGTAATCGCCGGAACGCTCCGACAATGGGCAACCTCTTCGGACGGACTCCGGCCGGGAGGTTGTTGTTGATCGCCGCCTCCATCCTTCGGTTGTCCTGATCGAAATTGAGCACGCGGCCTAAAATATCGGCTTCCCCTTCCATTGGACTTGACGTCATCCTGCCGTCCTCGCCAAGCTGACGTCGATGACGGCACGGGAGTGCGTATGAGTGCGGCCATCAACGATCGAGATGACGATACCTATCGCGTTCGCCGCCACATCGGCGCGACAGATGGTCCCGGTCAGGAGAGAACCTAAGACCCCGTAGTCGACGGCAGTGACGGAGCGCAAGATGCAGACCACTTTCGCGACCAACGACATTCCTACCCATCACCGCCGCCAGTTCTGGCAGAAGGTCGTCTCCGACATCTACTACTCGTTGGATCTTCGCTTTCTCGGAGGTCATGACTTCCACGGCAATTTGGGCGCCTGGTCGCTCGGGCCGGTTTCGATCTCCCGCAACGTCTGCGACGGCCTGCTTTACAAGCGGCACGAACGCCACCTCGTCAATGAACGCGAGGAATGCTTCCTGATCACCGTGCCCGAGCTCGCCGAGATCCGCTTTGAGCAGGACGGCAAGGACATCCGCTGCCGACCGGGCGCCTTCCTGATCGAGCGCAGCCATTTACCCTATGAGTTCAGCCACCACGATCCCGCCGCGCTCTGGGTGCTGAAAATCCCAAGCGCCGTGCTGCGCGGGCGGATCTCCCGCCCCGAACGCCTCGCAACCTTGCAATTCGACGCCAGCCGCAGCGTCGGCGCGCTCTTCGTCGATACGCTACGCCTTTCCGGCGAGCGCATCGAGGAAATGGACGAGACTGCCCGAACCATGATGGGCAAGCATCTCATCGATTTGCTAGCGATGGCGGTCGAGTCCGACGAGCGCGTGCTGGCGGGTCACTCGTCCACGATCCGCAATGCGCATCTGCATCGCTGCGAGCATTTTATCCGTACACACCTCGACGACATGCGGCTGACGCCGCAGACGGTGGCGGACGGTTGCGGCATTTCTCTCAGATATCTGCACCAGATATTCGAAGGCGAAGGCGTCACCGTGAGCACCTATATCCGCGCCCAGCGCCTGCTGATGTGCGATGCCATGCTGCGCGATCCGCACTGCCGCAAGAGCATCTCCGAAATTGCCTATCATTGGGGATTCGGCGACCAGGCGCAGTTCAGCCGCAACTACCGCGGCCGGTTTGGCTGCACGCCGAGCGAGGCGCGGGCGGCGGCGCGCGCAGCCTATCCATGAAGCAATGACGGCTCCAGTACTCTTCCTGATCCGACCCTTGATTGTTTCCTGGGCAGGCTGGAGTAGACGCGACGGCTGAGCCGTTCGTGCTCTCTGGCACAAATCTTCCTGCGCTCAGCGTCAAGAAGCCTCACCGAAGGCCTGCCTATAATCCTCGCGACATCTTCGAAATCCGCCGGTCGAACGGGCCGTCTGCGGCAGCCGGATCATCAATCCGGCGCGCCTGAACCGTCGTCCCGACCTCGCCCGGCACGCGTTGGAAAGGAAGCCGTATCGTGCAAAATCTTCGCGTGGCCGTCGACGTCGGCGGCACCTTTACCGACATATGCATCATGGACGAGGCCACCGGCCTCATCCGCATCGAGAAAACATCCACGACCCGGGATCCCATCGAGGGGATCATGGGCGGCGTCTCCAAGGCCGGCATCGATCTGTCCAGGGTGGCGCTGTTCTCGCACGGCACCACGGTTGCGACCAACGCACTGATCACGCGCCGCCTTCCGCGCACCGCCGTGGTGACGACCGAAGGCTTCCGCGACGTCATCGAGATCCGGCGCGCCAACAAGGAAGACCTCTGGGACACCTACAAGGACGTCGTCAAACCCTATGTGCCGCGACGCGACCGGCTGACCGTACCCGAACGCGTCGATGCGGCCGGCAAGGTAATCCAGCGGCTCGACACTGACGCCGCGCGCAAGGTCGCGCGCATTCTGAAGCGCCGGGGCGTGGCCGCGATCGCGGTCTGTTTCATGAACGCCTACCTCAATGGCGAGAATGAGCGCGCGATGCGCGACATCCTGCTCGCGGAGATGCCGGACATTCCGGTGTCGATCTCCTCGCAGGTGCTCCCCGAAATCTTCGAGCACGAGCGATTCTCGACCACGGTCGTCAACGCCGTCGTCAGTCCGGTCGTCGTCAGCTACACGAGCCGCCTCGGCGAGCGCCTTGCCGACGAAGGCTACACCCGCGATCTCCTGCTGCTGCACACCGGCGGCGGCGTCATGACGCCGGCGAGCGTCAAGGATTTCGCCGCGCGCCTCGCAGGTTCCGGCATTGCCGCCGGCGCGATTGCCAGCCGCTACATCGCGGGTCTCTGCGGCTTTCCCAATTCGATTGGCCTCGACATGGGCGGTACCTCGACCGACGTTTCGCTGGCCTATGAGGGTCAGTCACGCATCACCAAGGACTGGTACATCGAATACGGCTACCCGATCCGCTTTGCGTCCATCGAGGTGCTCACCATCGGCGCGGGCGGAGGATCGCTCGCCTGGACCGATCCGGCCGGTTCCTTGCGCAACGGCCCGCAATCGGCCGGCGCCTATCCAGGCCCGGCCTGTTACGGCAATGGCAATGCGCAGCCGACCAATACCGACGCCAACGTCACGATGGGTCGGCTCGGCACCAGCCTGGCCGGCGGCAAGGTGATGCTCGACCCCGAGCTTGCGCGCAAGGCCGTCGAGGATGGCGTCGCAAAGCCGTTCGGTTTCGGCCTGCACGAGGCGGCGGACGCGATCCTCAAAGTTGCCAACGCCAACATGTCGGACGCGGTAAGGCTGATCTCGATCAGCCGCGGCTACGATCCGCGCGACTTCGCGCTCGTCGCTTTTGGCGGCGCCGGCGCCCTGCACGGCGTCGACGTCGCCCGCGAACTTGCGATCCCCGTCGTGATCGTGCCGCCCAATCCCGGCGTGACCTCGGCGCTCGGATGCCTTCTGGTCGACATGCAGCACGACTTCTCGCAAAGCTGCATGGTCGGCGCCGACGAGGCCGATTCCGCCGACATCGAGGCGCAGTTCGCCGCGCTGGAGAAGGAAGCCCTGGCGCGACTGACCCACGAAGGCGTCGCCCAGCAGGACATCGTGCTGCAGCGGTCGATCGATATGATGTATCGCGGCCAGTGGCGGTCGCTCGCCGTCAGCGCGCCGCGTCCGATCGGCGCGATAGCCGACCTCGTCAAGAGCTTCCACGCCGAGCATCAGCGCGAATACAATTTCCGCCGCGACGATTCTCCCGTCAGCTTCTTCCGTCTCAACCTGAAGGCCGTCGGCATCGTCCCCAAGGCCGAGTTCGCCGTGCACAGGCCCACCGGAGCGATCCCGGAGCCGGTCGACCGGCGCCGGGTATGGTTCGATGGCAACGGACTCGACACACCGGTCTTTCAGCGCGACGACCTGCCCCGCGGCTTCAGCTTCCAGGGTCCCGCGATCATCGAACAAGTCGACGCGACCACCGTGGTGCCGCCCGGCGCCAGCGCGGAGGTCGACAAATACCTCAACATCATCATCCGCGTGAAGGAGTGAGCCGATGGCCGGCAATCTTGCGCTCGACCCTGTAACCTTCGAAGTCCTGAAGAACTCCTTCATCACCAGCGTCGACCAGATGGGCGAGCAGGTGCTGCGGACCTGCTATTCCTTCGTCATCTACAACCGCGATTTCTCGAGCGCCCTGCACGATGCCAAGGGCGAATGTGCAGCCCAGGGCAATCAGGACATCGCCGTCCATGTCGGAACGCTGCACTTCACCTGCCAGGACGTCATGCGCCACTTCGAAGGCGACATGCATGAGGGTGACGTCTTTGCGATCAATGACCCCTATGCCGGCGGCACGCACTTCTCCGACGTACGCCTGATCCGGCCGATCTTTGCCGACGGCAAGATCATCGCCTTCAGCCAGTCGAACGGACACTGGTCTGATGTCGGCGGCAGCGTGCCCGGATCGTTCGACGTCGCCGCCCGCGAGATGTTCCGCGAGGGGCTGCGCATCACCCCGGTACGGCTGTTTGACAAGGCCGGCCTGCGCAGGGACGTCACGCACTTGATCGCCTCGAACACGCGCGACCCGGCTTCGATCATTGGCGACATCCAGGCGCAGGCCCAGGCAACACAAGTCTGCGAGCGCGAAATCCTTCGCCTCGTCAACAAATACGGCCGCGACACAGTCGAGACCGGACTTGCCGCCGTCCAGGACTATGTCGAGCGCTCGGCGCGCCAGCGCATCGCCGCCCTCCCGGACGGTGAATGGGAGACGGTCGACTTCATCGATCGCGACCCTGCCGGTGGCGAAGGGATGATCCCGATCCGAATCAAGATGACGATCAAGGGCGACCGTGCAATCTATGATTTCACCGGCAGCCATCCGACCATTGGCTCGATCTACAATTCGGCCTTCGGCGCCACCTTCTCGGCCGTTGCGGCGGGCATGAAAACCTTCTTTCCCGACTTGCCGCTCAACTCCGGCTTCTACCGTTGCTTCGACATCATCGCGCCCGAGGGCTCGATCGTCGATGCCAAATGGCCGATCGCAGTCACCGGCTTCCTGATGCCGTTCGAGAAGATCATGAACTCGATCTACGAGATGTGGTCGAAGCTGATGCCGGAGCGCGCGCTCGCCTGCGCCTTCAATCTCGAATATTTGCTCACCGGCGGTCTCGACGCCCGCAGCTCCGACAAGCCGATCTTCATGTTCTACGACTGGCTGCCGGGCGGCTGGGGCGGACGCAACGGCAAGGACGGCAGCAACGTCACGACCGCCTGCTTCGGCACCGGCCTGATGTCGCAGCCTGTCGAGGGCCAGGAGCGCGCCAATCCGATCCTGACCACCAAGTGCGAAATCCTTACGGACTCGCCCGGCCCCGGCAAATGGCGCGGCGGTGCAGGGGTGGTGAAGACCTCACGGATGTTGCAGGCGGAGAAGACGGTGATCTCCTATATCTGCGACCGCGAACGCGCCGTGGTCTGGGGCATTGAAGGCGGCCTGCCTTCGATGCCGCATGGCCTGACCCTGCATCGCGCCGGCGCCGCCGCCGAGGAACGGCTGGGTTCGATCTTCTCCGATGTCCCGATCGGCGAAGGCGACGTGTTCTCGCGCCCCACCGCCGGTGGCGGCGGGTTCGGCGATCCGCTTCTGCGCGATCCGCGTCTTGTGATCGAGGACATCAAGGACGACTACGTCTCGGTCGAGCGCGCCGCCAAGGACTATGGCGTGGTGGTCCAGACCATCGACGCCGAGCTCTGCGAATATGAGATCGACAGGGCCGCTACCGATGCACTCCGCGCCAAAATCAGGGCCGAGCGCGTCGCCAAGGCGCGGCTCGACCCGGAAGTGGTGGCGCAACGTTTTCGCAGCGGCGCGATCGATACGCTCGACGTGATCCGCCAGCACGCCGTGATCCTCGACTGGGGCACCGGCGCTCTCCTTCCTGAATCCACGCGTCAGTTCCGCGAGGTATTCGAGCGACGCTCGGTCGCAAATTGGGCCGCGGACTAATCCCCGCCGGCAACCGCGTCGCCCACGGGCGGCGCGGCGCGCGCATGCAAATGGGGAGCCGAACTCGTCGGCCCTCGCCCTTTCATTCGAACCATGAGGATAGAGCTATGACCAGTACGACGTACCTTCCCGTCAACCGGCTTCGGCCGATCCGCTCCACGCTCTGCATCGCCGCGGGCCTCGCACTTGCGGCGATCTCGCCCGCCGCGGCCGAGACGCCCTGGTTTCCGATGAAGGTCTACGACGCCTCGTCCGGCACACCGAAGCCGGCGGAGTACACACCGCTGCCGAAGGCCGAGAAACCCTACAAGCTCTGCGTCCTGTTCCCGCATATGAAGGACAGTTTTTGGGTGGCGGTCGCCTACGGCATCGTCAAGCAGGCCGAGACAATGAACGTCAACATGACCCTCTACGAGGCCGGTGGCTATGAGAACCTGCCGAAGCAGCTCTCGCAATTCGACGATTGCATGGCGAGCGGCGCCGACGCGATCATCGTCGGCGCGATCTCCGGTGCGGGTCTCAGCAAGAAATTCGAGGAAGCCAAGGCCAAGGGCGTGCCGGTCGTCGGTGTCGCCAACCCGCTGCCGCCCAACGCCCTGCCCGCCGCGATCTATGTCGACTTCGTCGCCATGGGCGGGGTGACCGGCGAAGGCCTGCTGGCGCAGGCCAAGCCCGACGCCAAGCTCAACATCGTGACATTCCCGGGCCCCGCCGGCTCGGGCTGGGCGGAATCCTTCAACGAAGGTTTCAAGAAGGCGGTGGCGAAGAATCCGAACGCCAAGGTCCTTGCCGAGAAGTTCGGCGACTCCGGCGTTGCGGTCCAACTCCAGTTGATTCAGGACGCGCTGCAGGCCTACCCGGGCATGAACGTGATCTGGGGCACCGCACCCACCGCTGAAGCGGCGATCGGCGCGGTCGCGGAAGCCGGCCGCAGCGACATGAAGATCATGTCCTCCTACGAGAACCAGGCCATGCTCGATGCACTGAACCGCGGCGACGTCCTCGCCTTTGCGACCCAGTACCCGGTCGGCGAAGGCGCCGTCTCGGTCGATCAGGCGGTGCGTTTGATCGAGAAGAAACCCGTGATGAGTCTGGCTCAGCCGTTGGCCTCGGCCGTCGACAAGACCACCGTGCCGAAGCTGCAGATGGGCCTCGTGCTGGCGCCCGGAAGCTGGAAGCCGGTCTACTCGGTCAAGGCCAAGTAAAGCCTCAAGTAAGCTCCGGCAACACACCGGCGGGAGACAAGCGCTCCCGCCTGCTTACCGGCCGCCTGCGGAGACGGGGATGGATGTCGACATCGACTTGAAGCAGACCGGGCCCCTGCTCGCATTGCGGGGGATCTCAAAACGATTCACCGGCGTCCGCGCCCTCGACCGGGTCGATCTCGATGTCCGTGCCGGCGAACTGCATGTGCTGTTCGGCGAGAACGGCGCCGGCAAATCGACCCTGATCAATGTGGTGTCAGGGACGTTTCCGCCCGACGAAGGCACATTCCATTTCGGCGGCGAGGAAATCCGCCACCTCACGCCGCAGCGGGCGCGCGCGATCGGCATCAGCCCGGTGTTCCAGGAATTCTCGCTGGTTCCAAGCCTCACGGTGGAAGAGAACCTGTTCCTCGGCCGCGAAGTCTCGAGCAGCGGCGTGTTGCGGGCGCGCGAGATGCGCAAGCGGGCCCGGGCGCTGATCGACGAACTCGGCTTCGACCTTGATCCATCGCAGCGCGTCGACGATCTCTCGCGCGCGCACCAGCAGATGACGGAGATCGCCAAGGCGCTGCTCGGCCGGGTGCGTCTGCTCATCCTCGACGAGCCGACCGCCTCGCTGACGGAGCGCGAGACCGGACGGCTGTTCGAGCTGATTGCCCGGCTGAAGAGCCAGAATGTCGGGCTGATCTATGTTTCACACCGCATGCGCGAGATCCGTGCGCTTGCCGACCGCGTCACCGTGCTGCGCGACGGCCGCCATATCCGCACCCTCGATGCCGCCACGTCGACCGACGGCGAACTGGTCGAACTGATGACCGGCCGCAAGATCGACCTGCTGTTTCCGACGATCGCGCACAAGCCGGACAAGGTCATGGTCGACGTCGAAAACCTCACCTTGACCGACGGCAGCGTTCGCGACGTGAACTTCTACGCCCGGGCGGGCGAGATCACCGGCATTGCAGGCCTCGTCGGCTGCGGCAAATCGGAGCTGATCCGCGCCATCTACGGGCTGGAGCCGATGGCTTCGGGCGTAGTCCGGATCGATGGCTTGCGCTACGAATTCCCCACGCCGCGGCGCAGCCTGAAGCATGGCATCGCTTACTTCCCCGCCAACCGGATCGCCGAAGGGCTCGCGCTGTCGCGCCCGATCCGCGAGAACGCCTCGATGACCGGACTAGACCTGCCCGCGTTCGCCCGCTTCGGCGTGCTGCGACAGGCTGCGGAGCGCATCGCGATCGCCGGCATCATGGAGCAGTTGCAGCTCAGGCCGCCCAACATCGAGCGGGCCGCAGGCGCGCTGTCCGGCGGCAACCGCCAGAAGGTGATGCTCGGGCGCGCGCTGACGCGCGAGCTGACCGTCTTCCTGTTCGACGAGCCGAGCGTCGGTATCGACGTCGGTGCCAAGCTCGAGGTCTACGAATTCATGAAGCGCCTCGTCGAGGCCGGCGCTGCGGTCATCGTGGTGTCGTCCGAATTGCCGGAGGTGCTGGCGCTGTCGAACCGGCTCTACGTCATGCACCATGGCCGGGTCGCTGCCGAGCTGAAGGGCGCCGAGAAGACCGAGCAAAACGTGCTTGCGAGTTTCTTCCGCGATCATCTTGCGGCGGAGGTGGCATGAGCACGGCCCTCACCGCCACCCAACCTCGGACTTCCATCGGCTCTGGCCGATCGATCGCCGGACGGATCGGATTGCTGCCAGCGCTGCTGGTCGCGCTCGTCGCCGGCATGTCGGCGATCGATCCCCAGTTCTACGGCATCATCAACATCCTCAACATCCTGCGCAACGCGTCGTTTCTCGCGATCGTCGCTTGCGGCCAGGCGCTCGTGATCATCGCGGGCGGTTTTGACCTCTCGGTCGGCGCCGTCGTCGCGCTCGCCAGCGTGGTGACCGCAAAGACCATGGCGGCCGCGGCAGTCGCGTTTCCCGGCAACAACGCCCTCATCATCGCAAGCGGCGTCGCGGCCGGGCTCGGCTGCGGACTGCTGGTCGGGCTCGTCAACGGCTTCTGCGTGGCGAAGCTCAAGGTCTCGGGCTTCGTGGTGACGCTCGGCACGATGTCGGCGACCGCCGGCGTCGGCCTCATGATCACCAGCGGCATCCCGGTCTACGGCATGCCCGAGGCTTTCGTAAAAGGTTTTGGGCGCGCCCAGGTGCTCGGCCTGCCGACCGCTGTCTACCTCGCACTCGCCGTCATTCTCGTGACGATGTTCGCGCAGCGGCGAACCTTGTTCGGCCGCTACGTCTATGCGATCGGTGGCAACGTCGATGCGGCCGTGGTGTCCGGTGTGTCGATCCAGCGCCATATCGTCGGAACCTATGTCCTCTCCAGCGTGCTCGCCGCCCTCGCCGGCATATTGCTGACCGCGCAGGTCGGCTCCGGCCAGGCCAGCTTTGGCGGCGACCGCATGATGCTGCAGTCGATCGCCGCCGCCGTGATCGGCGGGGTCAGCCTGCGCGGCGGCGTCGGGCGGGTCGAGATCGTCGCTATCAGCGCGCTGTTTCTGACCATCCTCGGCAACGCGCTCAACCTCCTGCACATCGACTCCCGCCTGCAGCCGGTATTCCTCGGCGTCATCATGGTAGCGGCGGTGGCGCTGGACGAACTCAGCCGACGGAGGAAGTCCCGTGTCTGACCTCGAATTGTCGGTCGCCGCCAAGGACACCGGTCAAACGAGATGGCTTCCGGCCGAATGGCTCTGGAGCGCGATGCTGCCGATCGCGCTAGTCGTGCTGCTGCTCGGCTTTGCCGCGGTCGACAGCCGGGTGCTCTCCCCGGCCAATCTGCTCAACATCGCCCAGCAGACCAGCTATCTCGCACTCTTCGCGATGGCGCAGACCGTGGTCATCCTGACACGCGGCTTCGATCTTGCCCTTGGTCCGACAGTATCGATGGTCAGCGTCGGCACCGCGCTGGCGATGGCCGGCGCTACGGCATCGGGCCACGACACGACCACCGTCCTGCTCGCCGGACTTGGCGCCGGCTTCGGCCTTGGCATCGCGTGCGGCCTGTTCAATGGCGTGGTGATCGCGCTGCTCGGCGTGAACCCCTTTGTCGCAACCCTCGGCAGCTACAATATCGCGATCGGCGTCGCGACGACGCTGTCGGCCGGACGGCCCGTGCAGGGCGTACCTAGCACCTTCTCGCAGATCTTTTACGGCGGCAACATATTCGGTGTCCCCGCCGCCATCGCAATCACCGTCGCGATCGGCATCGTGCTGCAACTGATGCTGGCGCGTACCGTCTTCGGTCGCTCGCTCTACATCATCGGCACCAACCCGCGCGCCGCAGCGGTGGCGGGCTTGCCGGTGAAGCGCATCCTGGTTCTCACCTATGTGCTGTGCTCGGCCCTCGCCGCCCTCGGCGCCATCATGATGACGGCGCGCACCGGCTCGGGCGAACCTAATCTCGGCGGCTCGCTGTCGCTGCAGGCGATTGCAGGCGCCGTGGTCGGCGGAACGAGCCTCGCCGGCGGACGCGGCGGGGTCGGCACCGCCGTGCTCGGCGCCTTGTTCGTCACAATCCTCTCCAACGGCATGAATCTCACCCGCATCGACGGGTACGTCCAGATGGTCGTGCTGGGCGCGATCGTCATCATCGGCGTGCTGCTCGATCGCCTGCGACTGGAGCGGCGCCAATGACGACTAATCCCCTCCTGCAAAGCGGTCCGGCGGGATCGTTCTACGTCGCGCCCTCGCTGCCGGCAGCACTCGATGCGCTGAGCGACTACGGCACCGCTGGCGCTCCCTTTGCCGGTGGCACCTGGATCATGCGGTCTCCGATCCGGCACGAGCAGCTCAAGGCGCACTATGTCGCGATCGGGAAAATCCCCGAACTGAGCGCGGTCAAGATCGGCACCGACACGATCGAGATTGGCGCCGCGGTGACACACGCGGCGTTGGCTCTGGCTTTGGCCCGTCTCCCCGAGTTCGGCGTGCTCACAGCGGCGGCCGGCCGCGCCGCCAATCCGGCGATCCGCGCGATGGCGACGATCGGGGGCAACCTCTCGGCAACGGCGTTCGCCGCGGCGGATTGTGTGCCGGCGCTGCTCTGCCTCAACGCCGAGGTCGAAATTGCCAGCCGAAACGATCGTGAGCGGATCAATCTGGAACAGTTCCTCAGGATGCGATCGACACTCGCACCCGGCCGGCTGCTCACGCGGATCGTCGTGCCGCGGAACGCGCGCAAGACCGCGCATGCGCGCCTGCCACTGCGCCAGTCGGGCGACTACCCGGTCGCCATCGTCAGCCTCGCGGTGGCGATCGATCCGGCAAACCGTGTGCAGGCCGTTCGGATCGCCGTCGGTTCGGTCGAACCGGCTGCGCGCCGCTGGGTCCGCCTCGAAGCGGCGCTGCTCGGCCACGTGCTGGATCCGGTACAGGCTACCAAGGTCGCGGCCGAACTGGCCGATGAATTCACCGGCCGCGACAGCGTCGAGGTGCCGGCTTGGTACCGCGTGAGCGTGTTGCCAAGCCTTGTGCGTCGCGCTGCCGTCGCCGCGCTTGGCAGCTGAGCGCCGATGATGATGGAGGTGAACATGGCCCTGAGCTTGAACGTCAACGGCGATCGTCGCGGCTTCACCGCCGATCCCGTCACGCCGCTGGTCGACGTCCTGCGCGAGGAGTTTCACCTGACCGGCGTCAAGCCGGTCTGCCGCGAGGGCTTTTGCGGCGCCTGTATGGTGCTGGTCGACGACAGGCCCACTTTGTCGTGTCTGATGCCCGCGGCGCTCGCGCAGGGTTGCGAGGTCCGCACCGTCGAAGGCCTCGCCGCAAATGGCACATTGAACCCGATTCAGCAGGCGCTCGAGGCTTGCGACGCCGTGCAATGCGGCATGTGTTTTCCCGGCATGGTGGTGACCCTGACGCATCTGATGAAGGCGACGCCCGGCGCAACGCGCGACGACGTCCGCTCCGCGCTGACCGGCAACATCTGCCGGTGCACCGGATATGAGAGCATCGTCGAAGCGGCCGTGCGGGCGCTCACCGCGACATGATGGGAGGCCCAGCGATGGCCGACGTTTCCGCAACCATGGATTTCCGACGCCGCGATGCCGGCGACAAGCTGCGCGGCCACACGCGCTACACCGTCGATCGCTATCTACCGGGCATGTTGCACGCCGCGGTGCTACGCGCCAACGTCCCCTCGGGACGCATCGTCCGCCTCGACACCGCCAAAGCCGCGCGCATGCCCGGCGTGCGCGCGGTGGTGACAGCCGCCGACGCACCCGGCACGATCGGAATCGGCATCGCCGATCATCCGCTGTTTGCTCGCGACGTGGTCCGCTACGACGGCGAACCGCTGGCCGCCATCGCCGCCGACACGTTTGCCCAGGCCCAGGCGGCCCTCGCGGCGATCGAGGTCGAGATCGCGCCCGTGACGGCCGTGCTCACCATGGCAGAGGCGCTTGCGCCTGAAGCGCCCCTCGTTCATCCCGACTGGCGCGCGTACGAAGTCCTGTTCGAAGGCGGGGCACGCGAAGGTAACGTCGCCTGGGAAGCGACCGTGGTCCGCGGCGATGTTGATGGCGCCTTCGCACGGACTGACGTTGAGATCATCGAGAGCGCCTTCCGCGTCGGCCGCCAAAACCATGTCGCCTTCGAGCCGCGCGCGGTGGTCGCAAGCTACGAAGACGGACGCTTCCATATCGAGACCTCGACCCAGGTTCCCTGGGGCATCCGCAACGCAACCGCACGGCTCCTCGGTGTCGCCGCATCGCAGGTGCGCGTCACGGTGCCACCGGTCGGCGGCGGCTTTGGCCTCAAATTCGATCTTGCCGTCGAACCCTTCGCCGCGCTGCTCGCCCGCGCCAGCGGCCGGCCGGTCCGGTTGGTCAACTCGCGGGAGGAGGAGATGCTGACCTGCCTGTTCCGCGAGAATGCCGAGATCCGCATTCGCTCGGCGGTGACACGCGAAGGCGAGATCGTCGGGCGCGAAGCCGTCGTCCTGATGGACTGCGGGGCGTATGGCGGAGAACAGATCTTCCTGACCACCATGACCGCGCACACGCTCGGCGGCAACTACCGGCTCGGCGCGGTGAGGCTGGTCTCGCGTGCGGTCTACACCAACACCGCTCCGAACGGAGCGTTCCGCTGCTGCAACGGCGTCTACAACACCTTCGCGTTGGAGCGGCACACCGACGAGATCGCCGCCCGGATCGGCATGGATCCCCTCGCCTTCCGCCGCCGCAACGTGCTCGGCGATGGCGATCTCGGCGCCACCGGGCAGGTGTTCGAGGGCGACGTGCTCGGCCCGATGCTCGCGCGGATGGACACGCTACGCGACGCGGCCGCCCCGCCCCGCAAGCTTGCCGACGGTCGGCTGTTTGGCCGCGCCACCACGGTTGGAACCTGGTTCGTCTTTGTCGGTCCTTCGGCGGCAACCGTGAACATGAATGCCGATGGCACGGCCACGCTCGTGACGTCAGGCGTCGAGATCGGCTCCGGCTCGATGATGCAGAGCCTTCCGCAGATCGTCGCCAGTACGCTCGGCATTGACCCAGAAAACGTGATCGTGCGCGCCGCCGACACCGATGCGGCTGGCTACGATGTCGGCGTCGGCGGCGGCCGCACCACGGTCGCGCTCGGCGCAGCCAGTCTTTCGGCCGCGCAGGAAGTACGCACAAAGCTGCTCAAGGTCGCCTCTGACATGATCGAGGCGGCACCGGAAGACCTCGTGATGCGGCAGGGACGAATCGAGATCGCGGGCGCGCCCGGTTCGGGCCGCACGGTCGCCGAGGTCGCGACCCGCGCCCAGGCCCAGATCGGACCGGTCTCCGGCACCGGCGCCTTCACCGGAGCCGGCGTGCCGGCGATGCCGGGATGCGTCGCCGGCCACTTCATCGACGCGATCGACATCCCCGTATTCGCTGTCCATGATTGCGAGGTCGCCGTCGACGGAGAGACCGGGCATGTCGAAGTGCTCAGCTATCGCGTCGTCCAGGATGTCGGCCGCGCACTGAACCCGCGCGCGATCCAGGGCCAGATCCAGGGCGGCGTCGTGCAGGGACTGGGCTATTCCTTGCACGAAGAGGTCACGATCGGCACCAACGGCCGCGTCAACCAGAACGGATTCGAAACCTACCGCGTGCCGCTGGCGCTCGATGTCGTGCCGGTCGAAATCAGCCTCTACGAGGGTGCGCCGTCAATCGGACCGCTCGGTACCAAGGGTGCCGGCGAAGTGCCCATCCTCAATGTCGGCGCGGCCATCGCATGCGCGGTTGCTAACGCAACGGGTAAGCGCGTCCAGGAGCTGCCACTCACGCCACCGCGCGTGCTCGAACTGCTCCTCGACCAGAAGCCAGACCTCTCGCTGCCCCACATTGCCGAAGACTGGATGGATAATCTGGTACGCCCGCACGGTACTACCGGATAGAATTGAACGAAGACTGCGATCGCAGCTTTGCTGCCAGGCGTCCCCCTTGGCAGGTGAGCAAGCACCAGTTTCAGGACGAGATAAGAAAAGCAGCGTGCTCAACAGCCGCCGCTAGACTAGACACAGCTCGAGATGCACAACGAAGACGTCCTCAAAACTTCAATTCGGGCGTTGGCTGCGTTCAGTCCGGTTGGGTCATGAAGCCATCGAAGAATGTCGTGAGCGGCCCATAGCCATCGAGCGGCAGAACGTGCGCCACGTACTGGTCTGGCCGCACAACCACCATGCATCCCCGTTCGCGATCGATGCCACGCATCGTGAAGATATCGTTGCCGCCTGTCAGGCCGGCGCAGAACATTTTCTCGTAGTCGCGAAGTCCATATCGTCCCTTCCCCGGCAGCAGGAAGGACGGCATCGCCTCGATAGCGAGCGCATGATGATGCTGCTGGAAAACCGCGCGAACATCGATCACCGAGTCGATGTCCTCACCATCAGGGGTGTATTTCCGCACAGGAGAGTCCTGCGCCTCGCCGAGGAAGTCGCACAGGGCCCGGATGCCGGAGTTGGGCGCCGCAGGATCCTCCGCGCCGGTAAAGGCAAAAATGCGCCAGCGTCCGTCCGCCCTGACCGCGTGGCCGAGGTGAACCGGCTTGGCGTCGGCCACACGGATGACCGGCGCGGAATGAAAGCGCATGCCGATCGTCAGCCCCTTGGCCAGATGCTGATGGGTTGGCTCGCCGGTCAGGATCGAGGGCCGGTAACGGGCCGCGGTTCCGGCGGTGTAGCGCCCGTGACTCACAAAGTATCCCTGCGTCTCGGCCGGATCGAACCCCTCGCTCGACGCGAGCAAGGCGGCCCATTCGCGGTCGAAATCAATCAGTTCCTTGGCGATCGCCTGGCGTTCGGCCGAATAGCTGTGCAGGAGGCTGGGCGCGCATCGCTTCCGCAAGACAGCCGCCAGCTTCCATCCGAGATTGAAACCGTCCTGCATGGATACGTTCATGCCCTGGCCCGCTTTCGGGCTGTGGGTGTGGCAGGCGTCGCCGGCGATGAACACACGCGGCAGACGTTTCGCGACGTCCGCTTCCGGCACGTCATCGAACTTGTCGCACAGGCGCTGGCCGATCTCATAGACCGACCACCACGGAACCTCTTTCACGTCGAGCGAATAGGGCTTGAAAATGCGCCGCGCCGCCGCGATCAGGTCGTCGGCCGTGATGTTACGATTGGAAATCCTCTCGCCGGCATCGAGCTTGTCGAGTTCGATGTACAGCCTGAAAAGATAACCGCCTTCGCGCGGAATGATGATGATGCTGCCGTGGTTGGCGGACTGTATCAATGACTTGAAGCGGACGTCCGGAAAGTCGGTGACGGCCAGCACGTCCATGACGCCCCAGGCATGGTTGGCGGAGTCGCCGCGCAGCGTGCGCCCGATGCTCGCGCGCACCGTGCTGCGCGCGCCGTCGCAGCCCACCACATAGCGCGCCTTGATGGTCTCGATCTGTCCTTCGTGCGCGGAATCGAGCCGTTCGAATCTCGCGGTCACCTGATGGGGACCGGCATCGTCGCCGGAGGTGGCAGCAGGGTCGATCTGAAGATCGAGCAGGCGCCGCGCATAATACGGCTCGAGCCGCGACGGCGATTTGCGCATGACGTCGAGGTAGAAATCATGCACCCGCGCCTGGTTCAGGACCACATGCGGAAACTCCGACAGCCCGTCTTCGGTGTCCTGCACCCGTCCGCTGCGGACGATGTTGTCGGGCTGCGCAGCGTCGGGCTTCCAAAAGGTCGTCTCGTTGATCCAGCAGGCTTCCTTCAGCACACGCTCGCTGAAGCCGTAGGCTTCGAACATCTCCATCGTGCGGCAGGCAACGCCATCAGCCTGGCCGCGGAGCAAAGGGCCCGGCTTCTGTTCAACGATGCAGGTCTTGATATCGGGAAAGGCGGACAGTTGAGCCGCCAGCGTCAGCCCGGCCGGACCGCAGCCGACGATGAGGATGTCGACCTCCGCCGGAATGGCGCCGGCAGATCCTGACGCAACAACCCGTTGTGCAGGGTCTTGAATCTCGGGGTCGCCGGGTTCGAATCCGTTCAGATGAAATTGCACGAAACCCTCCCCGCGCCTGACGCGACTTCCGGGCCGTCAGCTTGCTGGGGCTCCAAAAAGTCGTTGCCGAATTTAATCAGTATGCTTATTATCAGTATACTTGTCAAGCGAGCAACCTGGAGGGTTTTGGTGACCGAGAACGACGACAAGCCGGGGCACCTGGCGCGCCGGTTCCAACAGATTGCGGTGGCGGTCTTCCATGCCGCGGTCGAGGAAGCCGGCTATGACCTCACCCCAGTTCAATACGCAGCGCTCACCACCATCGGGACGCAACCGGGAATCGATCAGGCGACGCTTGCCGGGTTGATCGCCTATGACAGGACGACCATCACCGGCGTTGTGGATCGGCTGGTGCAGAAAGGCTTGCTGGTTCGGCTGGCTAGCCGCACCGACAGGCGCGCCCACGCGTTGCAGGTCACCGATGAAGGACATCGGACGCTCGACGGGATAGAGCCGGCAGTCGAGGCTGCACAGCGGATCTTGTTGGCTGGCCTGTCCAATGCCGAGGCCGCGACACTCATGCGGCTCTTGCGCAAGGCCATCGCCGCCGGCAACGAACTTAGCCGCGCCCCGCAGCAAACGGCTTTGACAGATGCCGCCAGAAAGAAATAGCTTCGTTCGTCAGGCAGCGACGACAGGAAGCCCACGGTCCCCTACTCGGCGCGCGTGTTGACAAGCCTTAATCCGGTCGTTTCCTGCCGACGTCCAGCTTAAATCGCACTGACTGCTATCTTTTTTGGCTTGCTGCTTAATCCGTGATCGCTGGCGCGCGAATCTTTCGAGAACAGGACGCGGCGCTCCGCGCCAGTCGTAAGCACACCCCGCTCTTTATCAGCACCGGCCCAGGACTCCTTATTTTCCCACCCAAGCACGAAAATTGCATAGAACGGCCCTGCCTGCACAGCGAGCAACGCCATGAACCTTATCAATCTGGACATCCGCATGCTGCGTTCGCTGATGTCGGTCGTCGAAACCGGCAGCATCACCGAGACGGCGCGGCGGCTTGGTCGTACCCAACCCGCGATTACCCTTCAGCTACAGCGGCTGGAGGAGCTCACCGGAAAGGCGATTTTCATTCACGAGGGCCGCCGGCTGTTTTTGACGGCGGAAGGCGAGACGGTCCTGAGTTACGCACGATCGATCGTCGGATTTCACGACGAAATGTTGTCGCAACTCGCCTCTCCGGACATCGAGGGTCACGTGGTGCTCGGCACCCCGGACCTCTATGCCGCCTTCATGCTCCCCTCGATCCTGAGGATTTTCCGCAAAGCCTTTCCGCGCGTTCAGCTGGAGCTGAACTGCTCTCTTTCGACACCACTCGTCGGATGCGTGAAGCGCGGCGAAGTCGATATCGCGCTGGTGACCCGCATGAACGATTTCACCGGCGGACTGGTGGTGCGGCAGGAGCAGTTAGTCTGGATGACCGGGGAGCAATCCACGGCGCATAACGAAAAGCCGATCCCCCTGGCGCTGCTGCCGCCGGGCAATATCTTTCGCGACCATGCGATCGAACGGCTGGAAGCATCAAGACTCCGATGGCGCATTGCCTGCGTCAGTCCCAGCGTCGGCGGTTTGCAGGCCGCCGCTTTCGCCGGCATGGCGGTCACCGTCCTCGGCCGCTCCGCACTGGTGCGCAACATGCGCGAGATCGGCGACAAGGAAGGGCTGCCGCCGCTACCGAAAGTCGATCTCCTGCTGTACAAGTCCCCGACCGCGACATCAAAGGCCGCGAGCGCCCTGCACGACTATCTCGCACACTATCTCAATCTCGAAGACGAGCTCCTGCTGGGCAAGGAGCTTCCGCTATCCGAAAGCGACAGCAGCGCCAGCCGATCAGCTCATCTGGGGCCGAAACTCGGCCCAGGGCCGCGCCCGCTCGAAGGCGGCGGCGATGCGGATGATGAGCCCCTCCTCGAGCCACGGCGCGATAATCTGAAGTCCAATCGGAAGCCCGTCGCTGTCGAAACCGCAAGGAATCGTGGCGGCCGGCAGCCCGGTCAGATTTATCGGCCAAGAGAACGGCGACCAACCTAGGTGGCGGTCGACGGCAACGCCGTCGACTTCATCGACCCCAAGTGCACCGGCCGGAAATGCCGTCACGGCCACCGTCGGCGTGACGATCGCATCGACCTTGCCAAACATTTCCAAAAACGAACCGCGCAGGCTGTTGCGGCGATAGCTGGCCTCGACATATTGGACGCCGCTATACACTGCGCCCTTCGCCACGACGTCACGGTAGTCGCCATCCGAGCCTGCGAGCGCGCTGGCGTCGCTGGCCGCGACGGCTGCGGCCTGCTCGGTGTAAGCGATCGGCTTCAATATTCGTTCGAGCATATCAGGTTCGAAATGAACGCAATCCGGAACGATGCTGGCTCCAAGCGAATCGAGCGTCTCAACCGCCGACTGAAAGGCCTTGCGAATGTCGGGCGCCACCGCCGCATAGCCGAAGTCGACACTGCTTCCGATCCTGATCCCGTCGAGCTTTACCGCTGTGGCGTCAAAGCTGCGCGTCGGCACCGGCAGGCTGGCGGCATCACGCAGATCGTGGGCGGCGATCACTTCGAGAAGCAGGGCCGCGTCGGCGACCGTACGCGCAATCGGTCCGGTATGTGCGAGCGACGCCCATGACGGCGGCGAGAAGCCCGGCGACCTCGGAACCAGCCCAAAGGTCGGCTTGATGCCGACCACGCCGCAGAAGGAGGATGGCACGCGTATCGATCCGACTCCGTCGGTGCCGATCGCGAGCGGCCCGCATCCGGCAGCGACCGAGGCCGCGGCCCCGCCACTCGATCCGCCACTGGTCCGTTTCGTGTTCCAGGGGTTGCGCGTGATACCGGACACCGGGCTGTCGGCCGTCAGCTTGTAACCGGATTCGCAAGTCGTGGTCTTGCAAGTCACGATTGCACCTGCCGCCTTCAAGGCCGCAACGGCCGCGCCATCGACGGTCGGCACCAGATCCCTGTTGGCGGGCGCGCCTCCGAGCGCGCGCACGCCGGCGACATAGACAAGGTCCTTGATGCTGACCGGCACGCCGGTCAGTTTTCCTGCCGGCTGCCCCGCGGACCAGGCAGCTGTCGCCACGTCAGCCGCCTTGCGCGCCTGATCATAGGTCGCGGTCACGACCACGTTGCAGGATGCATTGGTCAGTTCCAGTGCGGCAATCACATCCTCGATGACGTCGCGCGGCGTGAACCGCCTGGTGCGATAGCCCTCCAGTAATTCGACGGCTGACAGCCTGGCCAACGCATTGGCTTCAGTGGCGCCGTCGGCGCGGGCCTTTCCTGCTTTCACGGCAACCTCACAACGTCTGGAGAGCGGCCGCTATGGCCTTCTTTGCCATCACAGTCACGAGATGGGCGCGGTATTCCGCATCCGCGTGGATATCGGAGCTGAGGTTTTCCGAACTCACCTTGATGGCGGCGACTGCACCCGGCGTGAACGAGCCTTCGAGCGCAGCTTCCATCGCTCCGACGCGAAACACGCCAGGCCCCGCCCCGGTCACTGCGACCCGGACCTTTCCGGCCTTCTTCGCCGCGCAGACGCCGACGACCGCATAGCGCGACGCCGGGGATTTGAACTTGGCATAGCCGCCGGCCGACGGCACCGGGAAGCGCAACGCGGTGATGATCTCTCCCGGTTCGAGCGCCGTTTCAAACAGCCCGCGAAAGAACGCGTCGGCGGCGATCTCCCGGCGATCGGTCACCACAATCGCATCCAGCGCGAGCACCGCGGCCGGATAGTCGGCCGAGGGATCGTTGTTGGCGACCGAACCGCCGATCGTGCCGCGGTTGCGAACCGCGGGATCGCCGATACCGGCGGCGAGACTGGCCAACAGTGGGATCTTGCCGCGCACCAGTTCTGATTCCGCGACATCGACATGCCTGGTCATCGCGCCGATCGTCAGGACATCGTCCTTGAACGAAATCCCCGACATTTGCGGGATCTTCGACAGGTCGATCAGCGCGGCCGGCGCCGCCAGCCGCTGCTTGATGGTCGGCAGCAATGTCATCCCGCCGGCCAGTGGCATGCTGTCTGCCACACCGCCAAGCAGCGCCGACATCTCGTAAAGCGTGCTCGGCCTGTGAAATGCAAATGATCTCATTTCGACTTCTCCTACTCTGCGGCCTGCGGCATCGCGGCATTCTGAATGACGCGCCAGATCCGGTTCGGCGTCGCCGGCATATCGACATGCATCACGCCAAGATGCGACAAGGCATCGACGACGGAGTTGATGACGGCCGCGGGCGACCCGATGGTGCCGACCTCGCCGCAGCCCTTCACACCCATCGGGGTGTGCGTACACAGCGTGGAATGGGTCTTGATCGTCATGTTCGGCAGATGATCGGCGCGCGGCATGGTGTAGTCCATGAACGATCCTGACAGCAGCTGCCCCGAGACGTCGTCATAGACGGCGTTCTCATAGAGCGCCTGGCCAACGCCTTGAACGATGCCGCCATGCAGCTGGCCCTCGACGATCATCGGGTTGATGACGGTGCCGACGTCGTCGACCGCGGTATATTTCTCCAGCGTCACGATGCCGGTCTCGGGATCGATTTCGACCTCGGCGATGTGACAGCCGCCGGGATAGGTGAAATTGACGGGATCGTAATAGGCCTGCTCCTCCAGCCCGGGTTCGAGGATTTCGAGCGGATAATCGTGCGGCACATAGGCGGCGCCCGCGATTTCCTGAAAAGTCTTGCTGCGGTCGGTACCGGCGACCGAGAAGACACCCGCCTCGAACTGGATATCCTGCTCACTGGCCTCGAGCAGGTGCGCGGCGATCTTCTTGCCCTTAACGACCACCTTGTCGCTGGCCTTCGAGAGCGCGGCGCCGCCGACTACCAGCGAACGCGAGCCATAGGTGCCCATGCCGAATTGCACACGGTCGGTATCGCCGAACACGATGTCGACATTGTCGAAGGCGACCCCGAGCTTTTCCGACACGATCTGCGCGAAGGTGGTCTCGTGCCCCTGCCCGTGATTGTGGGTCCCGATCAGCACGGTCACCTGCCCGGTCGGATGCACACGCACGGTGGCGCTTTCGTAAAGACCGCCGCGGGCGCCGAGCCGGCCGGCAAAGCGTGACGGTGCAAGGCCACAGGCTTCGACATAGGTCGAATAACCCAGCCCGCGGAACTTACCGTCGCGTTCCGACGCCGTCTTGCGTTCCGCAAAGCCGGCGACATCCGCCGCCACGAGAGCGCCTTCGAGGCAGCCCATCGGATCGCCGGAATCATACTCGACCAGAACCGGCGTCTGGTACGGATAGGCTTCCTTTGGGATGATGTTGCGGCGGCGCAATTCGACGCGATCGATGCCCATTTCCTTGGCCGCGACATCCACCAGACGCTCGACCACGAAGGTGGCTTCCGGACGCCCGGCGCCGCGATAGGCGTCGACCGGCACCGTGTTGGTGAAGACCACCTTCACGTTGCAATAGATCGCGGGCGTGGTGTAAACGCCGCCGAGCAATGGACCATAAAGGTTGGTCGGGATGTTGGGGCCGAAGGTGGAGAGATAGCCGCCCATATTGGCCAGCGTGACCACCTTCAGCGCCAGGAATTTTCCGTTCTCGTCGAGCGCGAGTTCAGCCTCGGTGACGTGATCCCTTCCGTGCCGGTCCGAGACAAACCCTTCCGAACGGTCCGCTACCCATTTGACGGGATGGCCGACGCGTTTGGCCGCCCAGGTGATCACGGCCTCCTCGCCGTAATGGAATTGCTTGACGCCAAACCCGCCGCCGACATCAGGCGCCACCACGCGCATTTTCTGCTCGGGAATCTTGAGCACCAGCGCGCTCATCAGGAACCGCACCACGTGCGGAAACTGGCTGGTCGTCCACAGCGTGTAGTGGCCCGTTCCGCCATTATACTCGGCAATCGCCGCGCGCGGCTCCATCGGGTTGCCGATCAGCCGATTGTTGACGAGGCTGAGGCGCGCGACATGCGCGGCCTTCCTGAACGCGGTTGCAACCGCGGCCTTGTCGCCGAGTTCCCAATCGCAGCAGAGATTGTTCGGCACGTCGTCGAACAGTTGCGGCGCGCCAGGGCGAACGGCTTCGAGCACGCCGACGACCGCCGGCAGCACGTCATAGTCGATCACCACCGCTTCCGCCGCCGCGCGCGCGAGTTCCAGCGTATCGGCGATCACGAAGGCGACCATGTCGCCGACGAAGCGCACCTTGCCCTGCGCCAGCATCGGAAACGCCGGCTCCTTCATCGGCAGGCCGTCCGAGCCGTGAATGCCCCAGCCGCACGGCAGCGAACCGAGCCCGTCGGCGGCGACGTCGTCGCCGGTGAGCACGGCCTCGACACCCGGCATTGCCAGCGCCGCCGTCCTGTCGATGCCACGGATGACAGCGTGGCCGTGCTGGGAGCGAATGAACACGCCGAACGTCATGTCAGCGCGCTTGACGTCGGCCACGTAGTTGCCGCGGCCGGTCAGAAACCGGAAATCTTCCTTGCGACGGGGCGCGGCGCCAATTCCGATAATGTTGGACATGGCTATTCTCCGATCGCAGGTGCGTTCATGGCGGCGGCACCGGCCAGCACCGATGCCACGATGTTCTGATAACCAGTGCAGCGGCAGATATTGCCTTCGAGGCCGTGGCGGACTTCAGCCTCCGTCGGCGCCGGGTTCTTCGCGGTCAGCGCCACCGCCGTCATCACCATGCCCGGCGTGCAGAAGCCGCATTGCAGGCCGTGATTTTCATGAAACGCCTGCTGCATCGGATGCAGGGCGTTCGAACCGCCCGGCCCCGACAATCCCTCGATCGTCGTCAGCGTGCCGCCGTCGAGCATCGGTGCAAGCAGAGTGCAGCTCTTCACCGCCTCGCCGTTGAACAGCACGACGCAGGCGCCGCACTGGCTGGTGTCGCATCCGACATGGGTCCCTGTCAGGTTGAGGTTCTCGCGCAGCAATTCGGCGACCAGCGTCGCAGGCTCGACATCGACCGTCCGGGGCCGGCCGTTAAGCGCAAAACTGATTTTCATCTGGCATCTCCGGGGGCTGGGGCTGACATCAGGCAAGAACGCGGGCGCGGCCCGCCGACCAGGTCGCAAGCAGCATATCGCCGACATCGAAGGGATCGCGGAAGAACGTCCGCTCCGGGATGTAGGCGACAAAATCCTCGTCAGGCAACGTGTCGAGCATGACCTTGACGAACGATCCCTGGTACTCGATGGCGACGACGCGGCTCGGCAGCGCCGTCGCGCCATCGCCGAGACCGCCGGCGTCGACCCGCATCAGTTCGATATCGTCGCGCCGCACCGCCAGATCGATCCGGTCGCCGACGGAAAGCCGCGCATCGGCGCACAGCCCGACCTGGATCCCGCTGCGGTTCGGCTGCGACAGCACGACGTGGCCATCGCCGATCTTCTCGACCTTGCCGGACAGCACATTCTGGCCGCCCAGGAATTCCGCGACGTAGCGGTCCCGCGGATAGGCGTAGACGTCGCGCGCCGGCCCCGATTGCTTGATCTTGCCCTTCTCCATCACCACGACGATGTCAGCGAGTGCGATCGCCTCGAGCTGGGTATGGGTAACGTGAATGAAGGTGATGCCGAGTTCGCGCTGCATCCGGCGCAGTTCCTGGCGCATCTGCACCCGAAGCTGCTCGTCCAGCGCCGACAACGGCTCGTCAAGCAACAGCACCCGCGGTTCGGTGATCGCCGCGCGCGCCAGTGCGACGCGCTGCTGTTGTCCACCAGACAGATTGGCCGGCAACCGGTCCGCCAGTTCGGTCAGCCGCACCTTTTCCATCATCAGATCCGCAGCCTTGTAGCGCTCGGCCCTGGATTGGCCGCGCACCCGCAGCGCGAAGGCGATGTTATCGCGTACGTTCAGATGCGGAAACAACGCGTAGGACTGGAACATCATCGCAGTGCGTCGCTCGACCGGCGCCATTCCGGCGACATTCTCGCCGCCGATCACGATCTCGCCCGCGGTCGGATCCTCGTGACCCGCAATCATCCGCAGGATCGTGGTCTTGCCGCAGCCGGAGGGCCCGAGAAAGCAGCAATAGGCGCCGTCGGGAATTTTGAGGTTGACGCCATCGACCACGTTGGTCGCGCCATCGTAACTCTTGCAGAGACCTGCCAATTCGATATCGCCGGCGCCTGCGCGCATTCCCAATTCCTCAGTGCGTTGCCGCGCGCACGCCGCGGCGCTTGTTGATGAAAACAATGGCGGCGATGCAGCCGCCGATGATCGCAAAGGACACGATTGTGGTAACGGTGCCGAGCGCATAGAGCGACGGCGAGGTCACGTTGAGCGTCATGCTCCAGATTTCGAGCGGCAGGGTGTTGAGCGAGCCCGCGGTCTGCAGCGTGCGGGCGAACTCGTCATAGGACAGCGTGAAGCCGAACAACGCGACCGCAACCAGGCCGGGCGCCAGCACCGGGATCACCACCAGGCGGATGGTCTGCCAGCGGGTGGCGCCGAGATCGCGGGCCGCCTCCTCCCACACGCTGTTGAAGCGGGACATCACGGCGAACATCACCAGCACGCCGAACGGCAGCGTCCACGACAGCTGCGCACCCAGCGCGGAGGTGTACCAGCTCGCGTTGATGCCGAGCCACTGAAACAACAGACCGATGCCGAGCCCGAGCACCAGCCCGGGCGCCACCAGACTGCCGATCATCAAATAGAACACGAAGGTGTCGCCGAAGAAACGGCGGCGGAACGCCAGCCCGGCCATCAACGACACGACCAGCGTAATCACCGTGACCAGCGCGGCAAGCTTGATCGAACGGTCGAACGATCCCTTGACGTCGCCGGTGCGCACCTGCGTGAACAGGTCGACGAACCAATGCAGCGAATGGCCCTTCATCGGAAACACCAGCCCGCCGCGGATATCCTGGAACGACAGGATGTAGATGCAGATCATCGGCCCGTAGAGCGCAGCCACATAAAGCGCGAAAACAGCCGCGAGCGCGTAGAACGTCCACGGGCGGCGATCGCCGCGCGCGACGCCGGCGACACGCCGGGTTCTGACCATTGCCATATCAGCCTCGCCGAGAGCGACCGTCATTGCGTGATCTCCCGGCGAATATCGACGACGCGCAGGATCAGGGCGATGACGGCAATCAGAACCACGGTCAGCAGCACCGCGCTGGCAGCGGCGATCGGATACTGCAGCACGCCGACATTCTCGTAGAATGCGCTGACGACGGAAGCCGACCCGCCGCCGGACATCACCTTGACCACAAAGAAGTCGCCCATCACGATCGAAATCACGAAGGTCGATCCCAGCGCGATGCCGCTCTTCGACATCGGGATGATGATGTAGCGCATCACGTCGAGGCGGCTGGCGCCGGCGTCGAGCGCCGCCTCCACCACCCGCTTGTCGATGCGCGCCAGCGAATTGAAGATCGGCACCACCATGAAGATCGTCAGCTGGTGGACATAGGCGATGACGACCGCGAGACCGGAATAGAGCAGCACTTCCAGCGGTTCGCGGATCAGGCCGACGCCAAGCAACGCCGAATTGACGAGTCCTTCCTTTCCGAGCAACGGTATCCAGGAAATCATCCGGATGATATTCGAAGTCCAGAACGGAATCGTGCAGATCAGAAACAGGCCGATCGCGAGCAGCTGGTTCTTGACGTGAAAGACCAGGAAATAGGCGACAAGGAACCCGATGATCAGCGTGAACAGCCAGGTCAGGACCGCGAACTTCAGCGTCGCGACATAGAGATGGAAGGTCTGCGCCGATGTGAGTACGTCAGCGTAGTTTGCCAGCGTGAACGTCGGCAACAACCCGCCAAAACCGTCGGTCTCGAAGAAGCTCGCGACCAGCACGACAAGCGTCGGCAGCAGGAAAAACGGCACCAGCACCAGCATCAGCGGTGTCACGTAAAGCCATGCGCTCAAATTTGGTTGCCGCATCACCTGGCCTGACTGGACTTCATTTCGGATCTTTCGGGACGGCAATTTGAGGTTTGCCGGCGCTCGGGCTGCGCCGGCAGGACCGTTCACCTCAAGCGACCTTGAAATCGTTCCAGCGCTTGTTCATGTAGGCCGCCTCATCCATCAGCGTATTCCAGCAGGAGATGTTCTTGACTCGGTCGAGGAATGAACCGCCGTCCCGCTTGGTGCCGGCCTTCTCCATCGGCACGCCGTAGGGATCGTTGATGACGGAGGGCGCGGGCTTGCCGTCGTACCAGAAGTCCCATTCGGCCGCGGTCAGGAACTTCTTGGCCGTCGATGGCACCGGGCTGTAATAGCCGTAGCGTCCGACAAACCCACCCTGCCAGCCCGAGAGATACCAGTTGAGATAGTCGTAGGCGGCGCCGAGCTTCTTGCCCGACAGATGCTTCATCAGGCCCATGCCGTTGCACCAGCCGCGATAACCTTCCTTGCCGTTCTTGACGTTGACCGGCGCATAAACGCAGGGAATCTCCTTGACGCGCACGGCGGCGACCGCCGGCGACCACATCGACTGGATCACCACCTCACCTGCCGCCATCAACTGCACCGACTGGTCGAAGGTGGTCCAGGTCGCACGGAACTGCCCGGCCTTCTTCAGTTCAATCAGCTTGTTGCAGGTAAAGTCGATCTCCTCCTTGGTCATGTTGCCCTTGTTGCCGTACTTGATCAGGCCGGCGCTCTCGAAACAAAGGGCGGCGTCCATGATGCCGATGGCGGGAACGTCGAGGATGGCGGCCTTGCCCTTGAACTTCGGGTCGATCAGGTCCCTCCACTCGGTAATTTCACGGCCAACGAGATCGGGACGATAGCCGATCGAGTCCGCATTATAGACCTGCGGCAGGAAGGTCGCCCATTCCGTCACGCCGTCGTTCAATTCGGTGGAATTCGGCTTGGCGATATACATCGCCTCATAGGGGGAAATGCCCTGCCGCGGAATCTTGTGGCCGTCGATCTCGCCCTTGGTGAAGATCGGCAGGATGTTGTCGAACTCCTTGATCTTCTTGACTTCGATGCCCTGGATCACGCCGCGCTTGGCGGCGAGCTTGGCCTGCCATCCCTCGAGGTCCGCGATATCCACCGAGTCCGGCTGGCTGATGAAGCGGTTGATCGAAGCCGATGTATCCAGGTTCTGCATCGTGACCTTGAAACCGAGGTCCTTTGCCGCCTGATCGCCGATCGCCTTGACCACCGAGTAGGAGACGCCGACATGCCGGGGCTCGATGTCCTTGATCTCCTGCGCCCAGATCGTCGGGAAGCCGCGAAACGCGTCGGAGCCGACAGCTGCGCCCGCCACAGCCGCACCAGCTTTGAGAAGCGCCCGCCTCGAAAGACCTTTCTTCTTTACCGGAAGTTTGGACGAACCGGCCTTCGCAACGTCCTTGTCGTCATCAAACATCGTTCTCTCCGTTCGCGTTTGGTGGACCAGCCTGCACCCCAACCGGCTCGTTCGTTTGCGCGACCGTGTTGATGATCAACCGTAGCGAGGGAGAAATCCGATTGTAAAATCGGAAGTTAAAATTCCACGTATAAGGACGACTAATGTAGATCGCCGCCTGCTCAATGTGGCAGCAAGCCGATCTATAATTTGACCTTTACTTTGGAGAACGGTGGACGGCCGATGAGCAGATCACGGAGGCTGCCGCCGTCGTTTCGACATCTCATATCGTCGCTTGCGACGTTGACGGTCCAACCAGGATGTCGAAATTCAGGATTGCTACCGTCGTCAGAAACTGAGTTGAACCTTCATGGACGCTCACGGTGCAATGGCGGTCGCGGCCCAAGGAAGCGGCAGATTAATCGACGCCGGTCCTGATAATCGCCAGCGCGAGCGCCTGGGCGCGCGGAACGATGCTGTCGAGCTCGAGATACTCCTGCGCGGTATGGGCTTTGCCGCCAACCGGGCCGACACCGCAAATCGTCGGGGTGCCGACGCTGGCGGTGAAGCCGGAATCGGCGCAACCGCCGGCGAATTCGCCGTCGAGGTTGGGCAGGCCTGCATCCTTCGCCGCCGCGCGGTAGCCATCAAACAGGATTTTCGACGTCTCACTCTGCACCACCGGCAGGAATTCGCCGTTGATGTGCAGCTTCGCCGTCGTGCCCGGCACCGTCGACGTGGCGATAATGGCCTCGATCGCCGCCAGCGTCGTGGCGCGATCGGCGGGATCGATGTAGCGCATGTCGATCTGGCCCTCGGCATACGGCGCAGTGGTGTTGACCGACTGGCCGCCGGCGACCAACCCGACATTGAGGGTGATGCCTTTTGCAAGGTCGGTCAAAGCGTGGATCTGCACGATCTTGTGCGCGAGCTCGCCGATCGCGCTGATGCCTTCGGCAAAATTGCCGCCGGAATGCGCCGCCTTGCCTGATATCTCGAAGCGCATGAACACGCCGCCCTTGCGGCTGGTGACGACGTTGCCGGTCGGCCGGCCGGGCTCGGAATTATACACCGCACGCGCCGCTCGGCCTTCACGTTCGATCACCGGACGCGACGATGGTGAGGCGATCTCCTCGTCGGCGGTGAGCAGCAGCTTGATCGGGCACGGCGCGCCGCCGAATTTGTGGAATGCCGCGGCGACAAAGGCGTTGATCACCAGACCGGCCTTCATGTCGGCGACCCCCGGCCCATACGCCCGGCCGCCGTCGATGGTGAACGGCCGGCGCGCCACCTCGCCCTTGGGAAACACCGTGTCGCGATGGCCCATCAACAAGACAGGCTTTTCGTTGCTGCCCGGCTTCGTCACCAGCGCATGGACGGCATCGCCGAACACGTCATGAGGTTCGCGCCACGCCTCGATACCGTGTGCCGCAAAATGCTGCTCGAATCGTGCGCCCACCGCATCGACGCCCGCTTTGTCATAAGAGCCGGAATCGATATTCACGACGTCGCGCAGCAGATCGATCATGGTTTGCTTTTGCGACGCGATCCATTCGGTGATCTGCGCTTCGGTGCTGGCCGGCATGGCATTTCCTTCGTGGCAATCTATCGAGCTGCATCCGCCTCCCATTTGGAAGAGGAGCGGCTCTCGCTTCTTACAATGTCAATTCTTATAGCGCCAATTCTTATAGCGCCATGGCGGCGGCGTTGTTCGACACGCCCGTCTTCATCATCATGCGGGCAATCGCCTCGCCAATCACCACCGTGGTGAAATGGGTGTTGGCGCGGCAATCGGACGGCATGATCGAGGCGTCCGCCACGCGCAGTGCGGCGATGCCCTTCACGGCGCCATCCGGATTCACGACGCCGTTGGCGTCGTTGAAGCCAGCCATGCGGCAGGAACCGGCCGCATGCTGGATGTCGCCGGTGTCGCGGCGGAGCAGCGCTTCGAGTTCCCCGTTCGGCAACGCCGCGGCCTGCGGCAGCGTCAGGTCGGTATCAATCAGCCGGATCCACTCGGCGATGTCAGCCAGCGCCGGCCGGGTGGTGAGCACGGCCAATCGCTTCACCGCATCGACCATGCGCAGCAGGTCGCGGTCATCGGCTAGCATGTTTTCTTCGACGATCGGATCGATCGACGGGTCGGTCGAAGCCAGCTTCAGATTGCCGCGCGAATAGGCGTTGAACAGCCCCGCACCGATCGCACCGGGGTTGCCGATGCCGCGATGGTTGAAAGCGATCAAGATCATGTCGCGCTTGCCGCCATCCGCCAGCCCGGACGAATACGTCACACAGCAATTGGTATGACGCGTATCAGGGTCCGTCGGCTGGAATTCGTCACGCAGCTTGATGGTAGCACGAAACAGCGGATGGTCGAAGAAGTGCCTGCCGACCGGCAGGTCGCGCTCGACCGCGATGCCCATCGCCTTCAGTTCGTCGGCCGGGCCGATGCCCGAACGTAGCAATATCGCCGGGCTATGGATGGCGCCGGCGCACAGCACGATCTCGCGCGCCTTGATCTCGGAGCTGCCCTGCCCTTCGATGTGAACCAGCACGCCGGTGGCCTGGCCGTCCGTGATCAGGAGCCGATCGACCAGCGCATGCCCGCGGATTTCCAGATTGGCGCGCCCGCGCGCCGGCTCCAGATAGGCTTCATTGGTGGTGATACGGCGGCTGTCGCGGCTGTTGATCGGATAGCAGGCGACGCCCTCGCCATCCGGTCCGTTGAGATCGGCGCACCACGGATATCCCGATGCCAGCGCGGCGTCGCGCAGCCCGCGATCGATCGGCCCCCATTTCTCCGGCGGCGCGCGATAGACGGGCAACGGTCCGCCGCGGCCATGACCTGCGCGGTCGCCGAACTCGAAATCATCCTCGATGACCGAAAACAGCGGCATGACCTCTTTTGCGGACCAGCCGGTGCAGCCACCAGCCGCCCATTCGTCGAACGCGTCAGCCACACCGCGGATGGCGATCTGGCCGTTCATCATCGAACTGCCGCCGAGGCCCTTGCCGCGCCAATAGAAGCGCGCTTCCTGCCCCGCCACCCGGCGCGTCAGCAGGTTAGGCCACTGCCATTTCTCCTGATATTCGCGCATATGAATGATTGGAATCGGATTTGGCGTCCGGACCTCCCAGGGCGCCTCATCGGCGCGCCAGTCGAGGCCAGCTTCCAGCAGCAGCACGCGCCTGGTGCCATCCTCGGAGAGCCGGGCGGCAACCGCGGCGCCGGCAGAACCGCCGCCGACTACAATGACGTCATACATGGCGTTACTTCTCGATGCTCCAGAAGATCGGAATGGCGGACGGTATCAAACCGCGCAGATTGGCGCGATAGGCGGCCGGCTGAGCGAACTGTCCCCACGGAATGCCGGGTGCCTGATCATACATCACGGTCTGGATCTCGGAAGCAATCTTCTTGCGATCCTCCTCGGCGGGAGCCTTGGCAAAGGCGTCCAGCAGCGGAGTGATGCGCGGATCGCACTGCCAGCCCGTGAAGTCGGCGCAGTTGAACGCCACCATGACGTTGGTCAAAGGTGACGCCAGATCGAAGCCGCCGGCGTGAACGCCATAAACGCTCCAACCTTCCTTCTTGGTGCGACGGGCAAGCACCGAGGCCCAATCCATCACCTGCAGATCGACATTGAAGCCGGCCTGCTTCAACTTCTCTGCAAGGACCTGCGCCGAAATGCGCGGCGCCTCGAGGTCGCTGGCCTGCATCACGATCACAGGCTCGCCGGCATATTTCGTCGCCTTGAGCGCCGCGCGCGCCGCCTCGACGGAAGGATTCGCGGCTGCTTCGGTTCCGGCCTTGCTGTCATAGGTGGTGCCGCAAGTAAAGAATGTTGCGCAAGGTGTGGCGTATTTGGCATCGAGCCCCAACCCGTCCATCACCTCGCGCTGATCGACCAGCTTCCACAGTACGCGCCGGATCGCCGGATCGTCGAACGGCTTCTGCGTGGCGTTCAGGCGATAGGCGCCGGCAAACATGTTGCCGCCGGTGAAGTTGACGACCTTCACGCGGGCGTTCTTTTCCAGAACCGGCAGCAGGTCGAACGGCGCGTATTGCATGTAATCAACTTCGCCGGTCTGCAGCGCCGACGCCGCGGTGGATCCGTCCGGAATGACGCGAATTTCCAGCGTGTCGATGTTGACGCGCTTGCCGCCGGCCAGGAAGTCGGCAGGTTCGGAACGCGGCACATAATCGGCGAACTTCTTCAAGATCATGCGGTCGCCGCTGCGATGATCGGCCTTGCTGTAGACGAACGGCCCGGAACCGACGATTTCGGTGATGCGTTGATCGGCCGGCGTCTTGGCCACCCGCTCCGGCATCATGAAGGCAACAGGGCTGACGGGATTGCCGAGCGCGTCGATCACGAGGCCGGAGGGCTCTTTCAGCGTCAGCACAAAAGTCCTGGCATCACTTGGCTCGAGCGACGCGGCGATGGCGAAGATTCGCCGGCCAAGCGCGTTGCGCTGTCCCCAGCGGCGCAGCGATGCGACGCAATCCGCTGCCGTGACTGGCTGGCCGTCATGCCATTTCAGGCCGTCACGCAGCGTGAAGGTGTAAACTAGGCCATCAGGCGAAACCTTCCAGTCCTGCACCATCTGCGGCTTGATCTCACCCTTGGTGTCCTTTGCGAACAGGGTGTCGAACACCATGAACCCGAAGGTCCGCGAGATATAGGCCGGCGTAAAATGCGGATCGAGCGTGGCGATTTCCGCTTCCAGCACCGCGACAAGATTGCCGCCAGCATAGGACGGCGTAATCGCCGGAGCCGCGCCGAGCGCGAGCGAAAACGTGGCAGCGATGAAAGCCTTCAATTTGAACATGGATGCCTTTTTTTGGGTTCGTGAGGAGAGTCTGCGAGGCTTCGGAAGCCGAGAAACGCACCCCCGCAAGCAGGTGCTTAATCAAGCAATGTCCGTGCCGTGTGGGGCGCGCTGCTCATGTCGCAACGACTACCTGCCGTGCATTTGCCGAGGCCTCGGAGCACCGGTTGTGACGTTGGTCCCGGCACGTCGCCTTCGAGAATGAAGCGATCGCAGACGTATCCGCGCCGCAACTACGGCCGCGCGCGCATGCCGGATCGCCGGCTGATTGAGGAATTGGATTGCTTCGCGCCTCAGCGTCGCTGGTTATAAACGTCAAGACATACCGCGCCCAGCAACACGAGGCCCTTGATCACCTGCTGGTAGTCGATCCCGATGCCGAGGATCGACATGCCATTGTTCATCACCCCCATGATCAGCGCGCCGATCACGGCGCCGGCGACTCGCCCGACACCGCCATAGGCCGAGGCCCCGCCGATGAAGCAGGCGGCGATCACGTCGAGCTCGAAGCCGACCCCGGCCTTTGGTGTCGCGGTGTTGAGCCTTGCGGCGAACACCAGGCCGGCGAGCGCGGCCAGCACACCCATGTTGACGAAGGTGAGGAAGGTCAGCCGCTCGGTCTTGATGCCTGATAGTTTTGCGGCCTTCTCATTGCCCCCTACCGCATAGATCTGCCGCCCGATCGTGGTGCGCGCGGTGATGAAGCCGTAGAGCGCGATCAGGGCGATCATGATCACGAGCACGTTGGGCAGTCCGCGATGCGAGGCGATCAGATAGGTGAAATAGACGATCACGCCGAACAGAACGATGTTCTTGAACACGAAGAAGCCGGTCGGCTCGACCTCGACACCGTGGCTTGCGCGCCGGGCGCGGGTGGTGACGCCGACATATACCAGGCCAAGCGCCAGCACGGCGCCGATCAGGAGTGAGGTGGGGTTGAGCGAGCCGGCGCCGGGAAACAGTTCAGGAATGAAGCCGGAGGAGAGTTTCTGGAAGGTCGGTGAAAACGGGCCAACCGATTGACCTTGTAACACCGCCAGCGCCAGCCCCTTGAACACCAGCATGCCGGCCAGCGTGACGATGAAGGACGGAATCTTGAAATAGGCTACCCAATAGCCCTGCGCCGCGCCGATTAGCCCACCGAGCGCGAGGCAAATGATCGCGGCTGGAATGAAATGCATGCCGTAACGTACCATCAGCACCGCGGCGATCGCGCCGATGAAGCCCGCGACCGATCCGACCGACAGATCGATGTGCCCGGTGACGATGACCAGCAGCATGCCGAGCGCCATGATCACGATATAGCTGTTCTGCAGCACCAGATTGGTGAGGTTGAGCGGGCGCAGCAGCGTGCCGTCGGTGACGACCTCGAAGAACAGCATGATCGCGAACAGCGACAGCAACATGCCGTATTCGCGCAAATTGGCCTTGAGAAAGCCCGCATGCTTGCGCGCCTCGGGAAGCATCACGGTGTTATCGCTCATGGATGCGCCTCTCCCAATAGCTTCTCTTCCAGTTTTCGTTCCAGGTCTCTGTCGACCAGTTGTTCGCCCTTGCGCACGATGACCCGCATGATTTTTTCCTGTGTCGCCTCGGCGCGATCGAACTCGCCGACAAAGGCCCCACCGTTCATGACGCAGATGCGGTCACAGATCCCGAGCAGTTCCGGCATTTCCGACGAGATCACGATGACCGCCTTGCCGGCATCGGCCAGCTCATTGATGATGCAATAGATCTCGTATTTGGCGCCGATGTCGATACCTCGGGTCGGCTCGTCCAGGATCAGAATTTCCGGGTCGGTGAACAACCATTTCGACAGCACCACCTTTTGCTGGTTGCCGCCGGACAGGTTGCCGGACGTTTGATAGACATCGGAACAGCGGATGCGCATGCGGTTGCGATACTCGCTCGCCACCTGCAACTCCTTGATGTCGTCGATGACGCGGCGGGCTGCGACACTATCGAGATTGGCAAGCGTGATGTTCTTGCGCACGTCTTCAGCGAGCAGCAGGCCGAGCTGCTTGCGGTCCTCGGTGACGTAGGCCAGACCGGCGTCGATGGCGCGGCTCACGGTCGAGAGGTCGATCTCGCGACCATGCAGCAAGGCGCGGCCCGTGATGTTGCGGCCCCAGGAGCGGCCGAACAGGCTCATGGCGAATTCGGTGCGGCCTGCGCCCATCAAACCGGCGATGCCGACGATCTCGCCACGACGAACCTGGAAGTCCACATTCTTGATGACCTGCCGATCGGCATGCTGGGGATGATAGACCGACCAGTTCTCGACCTTGAACACCACCTCGCCTATCGCAGGCTCCCGCTTGGGGAAACGATGCTCCAGATCTCGGTCCACCATCTTGCGGATGATACGATCTTCCTCGACCGCACCTAGCTCACAATCCAGCGTATCGACTGTACGGCCATCGCGCAGCACCGTAATGCGGTCCGCGACGCGAGCCACCTCGTTGAGCTTGTGCGAGATCAGGACCGCGGACATGCCATGGGAGCGGAACTCGAGCAGAAGGTCCAGCAGCGCCGCGCTGTCGCTTTCGTTGAGGCTGGCGGTCGGCTCGTCGAGAATCAGAAGGCGCACTTCCTTGGACAGCGCCTTGGCGATCTCAACCAGTTGCTGCTTGCCGACGCCGATGTCGGTGACCAGCGTGTCCGGCGCCTCATTGAGCCCCACTTTCGCCAGCAGCTGCTGCGACCGGCGGTAGACCGCGTCGCGATCGATCACGCCGAACCGCGACGGCGGGCTGGCAATGAAGATATTCTCCGCGATCGAGAGCAGCGGGATCAACGCAAGCTCCTGATGAATGATGATGATGCCGAGCGCCTCGGAATCGTTGATGTCGCGGAAGTGGCGCTCCTCGCCGTCATAGACGATGCTGCCGTCATAGCTGCCATGGGGATAGACGCCGCTCAGCACCTTCATCAAGGTCGACTTGCCGGCGCCGTTCTCGCCCACCAGCGCGTGTATCTCGCCCTGCCTTACCGTGAAATTGACGTCGTCGAGCGCCTTCACGCCGGCAAAGGCTTTGCTGATACCGCGCATTTCAAGCAATGTGGCCATTCAAGTTCCCTGGAAGATGCGGGAAGGCATGGATGGCCGGGGCATATGTTCCCCGGCCATCCGCTTCATTACAGCTCGCCTCAGTTGATTTGCGCCTTCTTGTAATAACCGCCGTCGATCAGGATTTTTTCCCAATTGGTCTTGTCGACGACGACAGGCTTGAGCAGGAAGGACGGCACGACCTTGACGCCATTCTTGTAGGTGGTGGTGTCGTTGACAGTTACGGTCTTGCCGCTCAACGCCGCGTCCACCATGTCGGCGGTGACCTTGGCAAGGTCACGGGTATCCTTGAAGATCGTGGAGTATTGCTCGCCGCGCAGCATCGATTTGATGGAAGGCACTTCGGCGTCCTGACCGCTCACGATCGGCATCGGCATATTGCCGCTACCGTAGCCGACGCCCTTGAGCGACGACAGGATGCCGATCGAAAGGCCGTCATAGGGCGAAAGCACCGCGTCGACCCGCTTGGTGGTGTAGAACGCGCTGAGCAGATTATCCATCCGGGCCTGCGCCGTGGCGCCGTCCCAGCGCAGCGTCGAAACCTTGTCCATTCCCATCTGCTTGCTCACGACCACGAGCTTGCCGCTGTCGATATAGGGCTGCAGCACAGACATCGCGCCGTTGTAGAAGAAATAGGCGTTGTTGTCGTCGGGTGAGCCGCCGAACAGCTCGATGTTGAACGGGCCCTTGCCTTCCTTCAGCTTCAGCCCTCCCTCGATCGACTGCGCCTGCTGCACGCCGACCTGGAAATTGTCGAACGTCGCGTAATAGTCGACGTTGGGCGTGTCGCGGATCAGCCGGTCATAGGCGATCACGGTGATGCCCTTGTCCTTGGCCTGCTTGAGCACATCGGACAGGGTGGTGCCGTCGATCGAAGCGATCACCAGTACCTTGGCGCCCTTGGTCACCATGTTCTCGATCTGGGAGAGCTGGTTCGGAATATCGTCTTCGGCGTATTGCAGGTCGGTATTGTAACCGCGCTCCTTCAACACCTTGACGATATTGTTGCCGTCATCGATCCAGCGCGCCGAAGCCTTGGTGGGCATGGCGATGCCGACAGTGGGCTTGGTTTGCGCGAGCGCGGGTTCCGCAAGGGCGACCGCGCCGAGCAGGATGGCCGATAGAGCAGATTTGAGTAGTTTCATGTTTCACTCCCAGGTGTTGAACGTTAATCGCCGCGTTATCAGCGGTTTGCTTTTGGCGCCGGTAACGTATCGGCGCATCATTGGGGAACGTCAGGCCGGCAGAGACGTGAACGGATGATCGGTCACACCTTGTGGTTCCGCAAGTACATGCAGCGCTCATGCGCCGTATTGTTAAGCGACCCGTCATGTCGAACCGAGCCTGATGCGAGGTTCCGGTCGCCCCCGTGCGCCGACGTCGAGAACGAAGGTTTGGCCGTGGTGCGGGTCGGCAGCCCTGGCATGCTCGTCCATGCCCTCCCAGGCCGTGGTGACCAGCAGCGAAGCGAAATTCCGGCCGACAAAGACCGGGCAACTCGGCTGCTTCGCCGGAATCCTGATGGTGCGGACCCGATCGCCTGCCGGGGTGTAGACATCGATGCAGGATCCGCCCCAGCGCGCATTCCAGATCAACCCTTCAGCATCGACCACGGCGCCATCCAGGCTGCCTACCCCGCCGCTGGCATCATAGAGTGTCTCGGGATTTCCGGTCGGCAGCGCATTCGCCGGATCGACGGCGACACGGTAAAGGACGCCCTTGCTGGTATCGGTGAAATAGGCCGTGGCGCCATCGGGCGAAAAGCAGATGGCGTTCGGGATGGTAATGCCGGCATAGAGCTGACGCAGCTCGCCGCGGTAAAAACGATAGATCGCGCCGGCTCCCTTCTCTGCGGTGCGGCCCATGGTCCCGATCCAGAGCGCGCCGCAGGGATGAACGCGTCCATCGTTGGAGCGGGTTGCCGCATTGTCCGCTTCGAGCGGCATATGAAGCGTGAGGCGGCCATCCGCGATGTCGCGGACATAGAGACCATGTTCTGTCGCAAGCAATTGGCGCTGGTCATCGATGAATGCCAGCACACTGGCCATCAGCGGAAGCGCATGCGAAATGACCGCGCCGGATGCAAGGTCGGCCTGAAACAATTTGCGTTCGATGATATCGAACCACCATGCGGTGTCGGTCGCCGCATCATAGGTGCAGCCCTCGCCGAGATGGCAATGCCAATCGCTCAGGATGCTGGTGCCGACTTCTTCCACGCGAGCTCCCCTAGTCCTCAACGACTTGATTGACGGAAAATCGATACAGCGACGTATGACGATAGGTCTGCCCGGGATCGAGCCGCGCCGATGGAAAATCGGGACGGTTTGGCGTGTCGGGATAGACCTGCGGTTCGAGGCAGAGCGCGTCATACTGCCGGTGAACGCGGCCATACTTGCCGGTCACGGACCCGTCGAGAAAATTGCCGGAATAGAACTGGACGCCCGGCTGGTTGGTCCATAGTTCGAGAACCCGGCCCGACTTTGGCTCTTCCACGCGGGCGGCAAAGCGCGGCTCCGTGGTCGCGCCGCCGGGAAGACAGAAATTGTGGTCGTAGCCTTGCCGGATCTGAACCTGCTCGGCCGCATCGCGCAGGCGAGCGCCGACAGGACAGGATTTCCGAAAATCAAACGGCGTTGCATCGACCTTGCCGGGCGCGCCCAACGGAATCCCGACGGCGCTGATCGGCAGATATGCGTCCGCCGCGATCGTCAGATGATGATCGAGCACGCCGCCATTGGAATCGACGCCCGCCAGATTGAAAAAACTGTGGTTGGTCAGATTGACGATGGTCGGCTTGTCGGTCACCCCTGAGAATTCAAGCGCGAGCTCGCTGCCACCGGAAATGCGATAGGTGATCTCGGTTTTCAGCGTGCCGGGATAGCCTTCCTCGCCATCCGGACTGACATAGGACAGCGTGACGAACGGCGCCGGGTCTTCACCCATTGCCGTGATGGTCCATGGTTTGCGATCGAAGCCTGATAACCCGCCATGCAGCGCGTTGGCTCCGTCATTGGTGGGCAGCTGAAAGCGTTCGCCATCGAGTTCGAACGTGCCGCCCGCGATCCGGTTGGCATAGCGCCCGACGGTGGCGCCGAGGAACCGCCGAACCGCGAGATAGCCTGCAAGATCATCGCGGCCGAGGACCACATCGGCAAGGCACCCGGCCCGGTCAGGCGCGAAGATCGACTGCAGCGCCGCGCCATAGGTGATGAGACGCACCTCAAAACCATTGTCACCGCGCAGCCGCACCATTTCGATCGCGGTGCCGTCCGGAAGATGCCCGAATATCTCGCGAGCAACCTTCGCCGTCTGTGATGGGCCTGACTGCGTCACGTCACACCTCGATGAATGGTTCGACGTCGCGGCGCCGGCCGAGCATGAAGGCATCGGCGACATGGATCAACGGCGACAGATCGACATCGGACACACCGCTTGCGATCAGTTCGACGAAGCGCCGATAGATGCCGCGATATTCCGCCTGCTTTTCGTCAACCAGGATATGGCCATCATGCGAGAGATGGCTGCCGCCGGAAGAGAGCGTCAACCGCCCGGCGTCGGTCTCGACCCGGATGTCCCAGGTCTGGGGGCCGGTCTGGCGCCAGTCGAATTCCGCCCTGATCGGAATCCCCGTCTCGTCCGAAAAGACGAGATCGGCCGCGATCGGCGCCGCGCGATTGCGCGGGAAGGACAACTCGGCCTCGGTCAGAAAGAACGGCCGCGGCAGGATGCGGGTCAGGATCGAGAGCGCGTTGATGCCGGGATCGAACACGCCAAGTCCGCCCGGCTGCCAGATCCAGGCCTGACCGGGATGCCAGACCCTGACATCCTCCTTCCATTCGACGACCACCGATTTGATCTGGCGGCCGGCGAGGAAGGCGCGCCCGGGTTCGACGGCCGGCGCAAAACGCGAATGCCAGGTTGCAAACAGCGTTCGCCCGGTTTTCCTGGCCGCAGCGACCAGCGGATCGAGTTCACTGACGGTGGCGCCCGGCGGCTTCTCGAGCAGCACATGCTTGCCGGCCTTCAGCGCAGCCGCCGCCTGCGCGTGGCGCACCTGGGGCGGCGTGCAGAGCGCAACGGCATCGATGTCGAGTCTGGCGTCGAGTAGTTCGTCAAGCGTCGCAAAATGCACGATCCCGTCGATCGAAGCATTGCGGCTGGCGATCGCGGCAAGTTCGATGCCGTCGGTGTCTGATATCGCCGGGATATGCTGATCCCTAGCGATCTTGCCGAGGCCGACGATGGCAATGCGAATGGTGGTCACGTCAATTCTTCTCGACGTTCGAGGAACGATGTCAGCGGCTCACTTGCCCCAGCGCAGCACTAGCGGATTCAGCGGGCGCGCGATTTCGATCAGCCCAGCCCGAACGGCCGGATGCAGCGGCTGCAGCGGAAGCCGGACGGTTTCGTGCCGGATGACGCCGCCTTCCTTCATCAGCGCCTTGCAGGCGATCAGGCCGCACTGGCGGTTTTCATAGTTGATCAGCGGCAGCCAGCGTTCATAGGCCGCAACCGCTTCGGCGCGTCGGCCGGCGAAATACGGATCAGTGATCTGGCGAATGCCGTCGGGATAACCTCCACCGGTCATGGCGCCAGTCGCACCGGCATCGAGGTCGGCCATCAGCGTGATCGCCTCCTCGCCGTCCCAGGGACCCTCGATCGCCGTGCCGCCGAGCGCGATCAACTCGCGCAGCTTGGCGGCGGCCTGAGGCGTCTCGATCTTGAAATAGGCGATGTTCTCGAGCTCCCGCGCCATGCGGGCGAGAAAGGCCGCCGACAGCGCCGTACCGGCGACCGGCGCATCCTGGATCATGATCGGAATCGAGATCGCATCCGAAACAGTGCGGAAAAACTCATAGATGGCGTTTTCCCCGACCCGGATGGTCGCGCCATGATAAGGCGGCATCACCATCACCATCGCGGCGCCGGCCTGCTGGGCCCGCCGCGAACGTTCAGCACAGATGTGCGAAGCAAAATGCGTGGTCGTGACGATGACGGGGACGCGTCCCGCGACGTGCTTCAACACGGCATCGAGCACCGTGTCGCGCTCGGCATCGGTCAGCACGAACTGCTCGGAGAAGTTGGCGAGGATGCACAGTCCCTGCGAGCCGGCATCGATTATGCAATCGACGGCACGTTTCTGGCCGTCGAGATCGAGCCGGCCGTCGCCGTCGAACACCGTGGGGACGACCGGAAATACGCCTTTATAAGGCCGCGCGACGGTGGAACCTGCCATGACCATTCTCCGCGTTCGCCTTAACCAGCCGCGCCGTGGCGGCGCAGGCCGTTGAAGATGACTTCCTTCATCGCCGCGGAAGCCGCCTCGGCATTCCGCTCGGCGATTGCGTCGACAATTCGTTCGTGGGCTGCGATGGTGATTTCGCGCTCTTGCTCTTCGGTCGGCGCGCTCAGCCGAAACGACGCGCGCAATGCCGCCTCGATCACGGCGCCGATCGATCGCATGAACGGGTTGGCCGAACTGGTCGCGATGTCGAGGTGCAGCCGAAGATCGGCGTCAGCAAATTCAATTGAATCAGAAGCGAAGCTGCGCATCCTGGCGATGCTGTCGCGCAGGTGAGCGATCGCATCATCCGCCCGTCGCTCGGCGGCGAGAGCTGCGGCATGCGGCTCGACGGCGAGGCGAATGTCGGCGAGATCGCGAAGAAACCGCTTGTCGATCCCGGCTTCGAGGTGCCAGCCGAGCACATCGGAATCGAACATGTTCCAGGCCGAACGTTCCCTGACCCGCGTGCCGACGCCCGCCTTGGAAGTCAGCAATCCCTTGGCGGACAACGTCTTGACGCTTTCACGCAATACGGTGCGCGAAACGTCGAACATGGCAGTCAGCTCCGCATCGCGCGGCAGACTGGCGCCTTCCGGATAGCGGCCGACAATGATGTCGATCCCGATCGTCCGGGTCACTTCCACCTGGCTGAAATGACCGCGGCCCGGCGCAATCACGACCCGGTCGGACCTCATGGCGGGTCTTTCAGAGTCATGGCTGGTTTCGCTCCCTGATCGTTGCGGACCGTCCTGCCTCTTCGGGCAAGCTCAAATCTGGCGCGATCTCCCATGCCACAACCCTCAAGCCTTGTATAGCATATTGTCATATTAGTATGACTTTCTTTCGGTCGACCATTTTGTGTCCTTCGGCCCCCTCGTCGCGGCTGTGCTCAAGGGGCTGCGCAGTTGGCGCCACAGCATGTCAACAGTTTCCATATCGTGGATATGAACTGGCAACTGTAGACACTACGTCAGCGAACCGGTATGAACGGCGACCTGCGGGCAACCGCATCGTCGGTCGAAAAAAGCGTTTCGAGCGCCGCGCCGGACACCTGGCGCAACCGACGTCTTCAGCCAAAACACTGCGCGCCGTTGCATTTTTTCACGGCCAACCGGCTTTCATCGCCCGAGGGAATCGACAGTGGACATTTGGAGCAGATCCATGCGCCGTACCGTGCTGGCGTTCGCAACGCTTCTTGCCGTGTGTGGCGTCGCAACGGCGGAAACATACCCCTCACGTCGGATCACTGTGATCGTGCCGTTCGGCGCGGGCAGCGGCACGGATGGCGTGGCCCGAATTGTCACCCAACGGCTCTCCGAAATGCTCAAGACGACCATCGTGGTGGAGAACCGCCCCGGCGCGAGCGGCGCGATCGGTGCGGTCGCGACCGCGCGTTCCGCGCCGGACGGCTATACGCTGATGTTCGGCGGATCATCCACGCATGCCGCCAACCCCAGCCTGCTTAAGTCCATCCAGTATTCTCCCAAGGACGACTTCGCGCCCGTCTCCCGTGTCGGCCTGTTCCCCTACATCCTCGTCGTCAATCCCGGGATCGAGGCCAAAAACGTCGGCGAACTGATCGCGCTTGCAAAGCAGAAGCCCGGCTCGATGTCGTTTGCTTATTCAAATGCGCTGGGCCAGCTTGCCGGTGAAATGTTCAAACGGCGCGCCGGTATCGATATCCAGGCCGTGCCGTACAAGAGCAGCCCGGAAGCCATAACGGACGTCATCGCCGGTCGCGTTTCCCTGATGTTCAACGATGTAACTTCTACCCTGCCCCTGGCGCGGTCGGGTCAACTTCGCGCACTTGTGACCATCACGAAGGACCGCACGACGCTGCTATCCGAATTGCCCACCATCCAGGAGCAGGGACTTGATTTCGGCAATCTCTCCGCATGGACCGGGGTGTTCGCGCCCAAGGGCACGCCGCCGGAGGTGGTCGAAAAGCTGGCGGAGTCGCTGCGCGAAATCCTGGCTGAACCCGCGGTCCGCCAGCGCCTCGCCGAAATCGGCTTCGAAGCGCAGTGGCTCCCGCCGAAGCCATTCGCCGAACACGTCGCCACCGATATCGAGCGATGGGCAACACTCACCAAGGAAGCGGGCATCGTGCCTCAGTGAGGCTGACGGTTTCGGCTACGACGACAAGCCGGGCAGATCGAGACCGTTGGCTCGGGCACACTCGATCGCGGTCTCATAACCCGCATCGGCATGCCGCATGACCCCCGTTGCGGGGTCATTCCAAAGCACCCGCTCGAGGCGGCGCGCGGCCTCCGGCGTTCCGTCTGCGACGATCACCATGCCGGCGTGCTGCGAATAGCCGATACCAACGCCGCCGCCGTGATGCAGCGAGACCCACGTGGCCCCGCTGGCACAATTGAGCAGCGCATTGAGCAGCGGCCAGTCGGATACTGCGTCCGAGCCGTCGCGCATCGCTTCGGTTTCGCGGTTCGGGCTGGCCACCGAGCCGCTGTCGAGATGATCGCGACCGATCACGATCGGTGCCTTCAACTCGCCCCGCGCCACCATTTCATTGAACGCCAGGCCCAGCCGGTGGCGGTCGCCAAGGCCGACCCAGCAGATCCGCGCCGGCAGTCCCTGGAACTTGATCCGCGCTCGGGCCATATCGAGCCAGTTGTGCAGATGCTTATCGTCAGGCATCAACTCCTTGACCTTGGCATCGGTGCGGAAGATGTCTTCGGGATCCCCCGATAGCGCCGCCCACCGGAATGGCCCGACGCCTCGGCAGAACAGCGGGCGGATATAGGCCGGAACGAAGCCTGGGAAATCGAACGCGTTCTTCAATCCCATGTCCTTCGCCATCTGGCGGATGTTGTTGCCATAGTCGAGCGTGGGAATGCCCTGCGCATGGAAATCCAGCATGGCCTGGACGTGGCCGACCATGGAAGTCTTCGCCGCCGCCTCAACCGCTTTCGGATCGGCCTCGCGCCTGGACGCCCACTCGGCAAGCGTCCATCCCTTCGGCAGATAGCCGTTGATCGGATCATGCGCGCTGGTCTGGTCGGTGACGATGTCGGGCCTGACACCACGGCGCACCAGTTCGGGAAAAATATCGGCGGCATTGCCGAGCAGGCCGACCGAGACCGGTTTCCCGCTTTGCGCCGCCTCCGCCATGATCGCGAGCGCCTCATCGAGCGTGCTTGCCTGCCTGTCGAGGTAACCCGTGCGCAACCGCATCTCGATGCGGCTCGGCTGGCATTCAACCGCGAGCATCGACGCACCGGCCATCGTGGCGGCAAGCGGTTGGGCGCCGCCCATGCCGCCAAGACCCGCCGTGAGGATCCACTTGCCCGCGAGGCTACCGCCATAGTGCCGACGCCCGACCTCGACGAAGGTCTCGTACGTGCCCTGCACGATGCCCTGGCTACCGATGTAGATCCACGATCCCGCCGTCATCTGGCCGAACATCATCAAGCCCTGCTTGTCGAGTTCGTTGAAATGATCGAGCGTCGCCCAGTGCGGTACCAGGTTCGAATTCGCGATCAGTACGCGCGGCGCATCGGCATGGGTGCGGAAAATTCCAACCGGCTTACCCGATTGAACGACCAGCGTCTGGTCGCCTTCAAGCTTGCGCAGTGACGCAACGATTCGATCAAAGCTGTCCCAGTCGCGGGCTGCACGGCCAATGCCGCCATAGACGACGAGTTCGCTCGGCCGTTCGGCAACCATAGGATCGAGATTGTTCATCAGCATTCGGAGCGGCGCTTCGGTGAGCCAGCTCTTGGCGCTGATCTCGGACCCGTGCGGCGATCGGATGATGCGGTCGTTGTCCAGTCGGCGGTTCATGACGAATGACCTTTCTCGGCAAGGTTTGGAAACGGATTGTTCTCGAGCACCGAAATCGCAACTGATGGCAATGTGCCGGCTGCGACCAGCGCCGTTGCTTTCGCAATGTCGTCGGCCATATAGCGATCGCCACCGAGCGCCGGTACTTGCTCGCGCAGCGTAGCAATCACCGCAGCAAGTGCGGGGCTGGTCGTATGCGGCGCGCGCAGCCCGATGCCCTGCGCCGCCACCAGCAGCTCGATGCCGAGAATGGTCGCAAGATTATCCGCCATGTCAGACAACCGGCGGGCGGCGTGCGCGGCCATCGACACATGATCTTCCTGGTTGGCGCTGGTCGGTGTCGAATCGATCGAGCAGGCCGCGGCACGTTGCTTGTTCTCGGCATAAAGTGCGGCCGCCGTCACTTCGGCAATCATGAAGCCGGAATTGATGCCGGGCTCCGGGGTGAGGAATGGCGGCAGACCAAAGTTCAGCGCAGGATCGACCAGCGTAGCGATGCGCCGTTCACTGATCGCGCCAATCTCCGACAAGGCCAGCGCAATCTGGTCAGCGGCGAACGCGACCGGCTCGGCGTGAAAATTTCCACCCGAGACGATCTCTCCGGTCTCTACCAGCACCAGCGGATTGTCGGTGACCGCGTTGGCCTCGATCGTCAGTGTGCGGGCGGCTTGCGTCAGCAGGTCAAGTACGGCGCCGGCCACTTGCGGCTGGCAGCGCAGGCAATAAGGATCCTGCACGCGCTCGTCGCCTTCCAGATGCGAGTTGCGGATATCGCTGCCATCCAGCAACGCGGTCAAGGCTGCGCCAGCTGCGATTTGCCCGGCATGCCCTCGCAACTGCTGGATCTCGGCGCGAAACGGCGCCGTCGAAGCCATCGCCGCATCGACCGACAAGGCGCCCGTCACCAGCGTTGCGCAGAGCAGGTTATAGGCACGCAACAGTCCGGAAATGGCGTAGGCGGTCGAAAACTGCGTGCCGTTGATCAAAGCGAGGCCTTCTTTCGGCCCGAGCGTCACCGGCGCGAGACCGGCGGCGGCAAGCGCATCAAGGCCCGGCACGATTTTGCCATCGACGAGCGCCTGCCCTTCGCCGATCATGACGGCCGTCATATGCGCCAGCGGCGCCAGATCGCCGGACGCGCCCACTGAGCCCTGCTGTGGCACCAGCGGAAAAACGTCGCGCGCCAGCATCGCCTGCAATTGCTCGATGATTTCGCGTCGAACGCCCGAGGCGCCCCGCCCCAGCGAGACGATCTTCAGCGCCATCATCAGACGCACGATCGGTTCGGGCGTTGGCAGCCCTACCCCGCAGCAATGCGACACGATCAAATTTCGCTGCAGCAGAGTGGTCTGGCCGGGCGGGATTCGCTTCGACGCCAGTTTTCCAAAGCCGGTATTGATGCCGTAAGCCGGAATGTCCGCGTCCGCGGCCTTGGCAACAATGGCCGAAGCCGCCTCGACGCGCGGCAAGAAGGATGGATCGAGCGCGACGGCCGCGCCCGCAAGCACTTGCGCAAGCTCGTCGAGGCTGACCCGTCCGGGCGAAACGACAATGGATGCGTTGCGGTCGCTCATTGTCCCCTCCACACCCTTGCGTGCAACGGGTTGAAGCCCATCCGGTAGACGAGTTCGGCGGGCCGCTCGATATCCCAGATCGCGAGATCGCACCATTTGCCGGCTTCGAGCGTGCCGGTCTCCCCGAGAACGCCGAGCGCGCGAGCTCCTTCGCGCGTCACACCGGCCAGGCATTCAGCAACATTCATCCGGAACAGCGTCGCGCCCATATTCATGGCCAGCAGCAGCGACGTCAGCGGCGAACTGCCGGGATTACAGTCGGTCGCGAGCGCCATGTTGACGCTGTGGGCACGGAACAGTTCGACCGGCGGCTTGGTCGTCTCGCGAATGAAATAGAACGCGCCCGGCAGAAGGACAGCCACCGTGCCCGCTTGCGCCATCGCCGCGGCGCCGGCTTCATCCGTGTGCTCCAGATGATCGGCGGACAGAGCGGAAAATTCCGCAGCAAGGGCCGCTCCGCCGAGGTTCGACAACTGATCCGCATGCAGTTTGACCGGCAGTCCCAGCGCCCTTGCCGCACGGAACACCCGCGCCGTTTGATCGCCCGAGAAAGCGATACCTTCCATGAAGGCGTCGACGGCGTCGGCAAGCCTGGCCTGCGCCACCGCCGGCAGCATCTCGCGGCAAACAAGCTCGATGTATCGATCCTTGTCGCCACTGGCTTCCGACGGCAGTGCGTGCGCGCCAAGAAACGTGGTTCGGATGCTGACCGGCCGGCTGCGGCCCAGCGCACGTGCGGCTGACAGCTGTCGCATCTCGGTTTCGGTGTTGAGCCCGTAGCCGGATTTGATCTCGACCGTCGTCACGCCCTCGCCGATCAGCGCATCTAACCTCGGCAGCGCACCGGCAACCAGGTCGGCCTCGCTGGAGGCCCGCGTCGCCGCGACCGTCGAGACAATACCGCCACCCGCCCGTGCGATCTCTTCGTAGCTTGCGCCCTGCAGGCGCAGCTCGAACTCGTGGGCGCGGTTTCCGCCGAACACCAGATGGGTATGACAATCGATCAGTCCCGGCGTGATCCACCGCCCCGCGCAATCGATCCGTTCGACCGCATCGGCGTCAGATGGAAAGTCGGAACCGCTGCCGGCAAAGACGATGCGGCCATCCCGCGCGGCAATCACGCCCTGCTCGATCACGCCGAGATCGGGCAGATCCTCCCGAACGGTGGCGAGCCGGGCATTATGCCAAATTCGATCAAAGCGCTCGGCCATGCAGCATTCCCTCAACGGCAGAAGCTTGACGGGACGATATGTCTATACATATTATCGTGCCGGTGTTCTGTCCAGCCGGTTTGGAAAACATGTCCACTCTGCATTTCGCGTCAGCGCTGCTCCCGTCCGGGTGGGCCGATGACGTGCAAGTGGTTGTGACCAATGCGCTCATCACCAAGGTTATCGTCGGCACGGCGCCGGAAGCCGAAGATGAACGACATCAGCTGGCCATCCCGGGAATAGCCAGCCTGCATAGTCACGCGTTCCAGCGTGGCATGGCGGGTCTTGCCGAAACACGCGGTAATACCGCTGATACCTTCTGGACATGGCGCGAGACGATGTATCGCTTCGCGCTGAGCATGACCCCCGACGATGCCAAAGCCGTCGCGACACTGCTCTATGTCGAGATGCTGGAGCAAGGTTTTACGCGCGTCGGGGAATTCCACTATCTCCATCACGACCACGATGGCACGCCCTACGCCAATCCGGCCGAGATGGCGACGCGAATTGCGCAAGCCGCCGAGGCCACCGGCATCGGGCTAACGCTGCTGCCGAGCTTCTACGCGCACGGCTCCTTTGGTGGCGCCGCGCCCCATGCCGGCCAGCGCCGCTTCATCTGTTCGGTCGACCAGTTTGCCAAACTGATTGACGCTACAAAGTGGGCCCTCCGCGAATTGCTCGGGGCCAATGTCGGCATCGCCCCGCACAGCCTGCGCGCCGTGACGCCAGATGAACTGGCGGCAATCGTGCCGTTGGCCGAAGGCGGGCCGGTCCATATCCACGCCGCCGAACAGACCAGGGAAGTCGAGGAATGCATCGCCTGGTCGGGCCGGCGGCCAGTCGAGTGGCTGCTCGAGCATGCCCCAATCGATCAGCGCTGGAGCCTGATCCATGCGACGCACACCACCGCGACTGAGATCGCTGCGCTTGCCAAAAGCGGCGCCGTCGCAGGCCTCTGCCCGATCACCGAAGCAAGCCTCGGCGATGGTATTTTTCCGGCGCGCGAATTCCTTGATGCAGGCGGCCGGTTCGGCGTCGGCACCGATTCCAATGTCCTCGTCGGCGTCGCCGACGAACTGCGCCAGCTCGAATATGGCCAGCGGCTCAAACACCGGGAACGCAATGTGTTGTCCGGCGGTCCCGGCATCTCGACCGGACGCGCATTGTTCGACACCGCGCTGGCCGGCGGCGCCCAGGCGCTCGCGCAGCCGACCACAGGAATCCAGGCAGGCGCGCGCGCCGATATCGTCACCCTCGACACCGCACATCCCTCGCTCGCCGGGCGCCATCGGGATGCGGTCCTCGACGGCTGGATTTTCGCCGCCAATGCGGGGGCTATCGACTGTGTCTGGGCAGGCGGCAGCAAGGTCGTTGAAGGCGGGCGTCACCGGCTTCGCCAGAAGGCGCGCGAGACCTTCAACGCCGCCGTTCGAAGGCTCGTCGCATGAGCCTCTCGATCGATCGCGACAAGGCCCATGCAACCGACAAGCCGACGCTGTACAAGCAGATACGCCTCGACATCGAACGCCGCATCCTGACCGGTGAATGGCCGCCGGGTCACCGCATCCCGTTCGAACACGAACTCATGGCGCACTATGGCTGCGCGCGGATGACCGTGAGCAAGGCGTTGTCGGAACTGGCCCAAGCCGATCTCATCGAGCGGCGGCGGCGGGCCGGCACCTTTGTACGCCGCCCCAAATTTCTGTCAGCAGTCCTGACGATTCCTGATATCCGCGCGGAAATCACCGCGCTCGGCCGCAGCTACTTCTATCAGCTGATCCAGTGTTCGCGCCGTGCCGCCAACGCCGCCGACCGCGCGCGTCTTGGGGTACGAAAGACCGGCAAGGTGATCGCGATTGCCTGTCGCCACAGCGCCGACGGCGTGCCGTTCGCGATCGAGGACAGGCTGATCGATCTCGACGCGGTACCCGAAGCCGCCACGGCCAATTTTGCGATCGAACCGCCCGGCACGTGGTTGCTTCACCATGTCCCATGGACGGAAGCAGAGCATTCGATCAGCGCTATCGTGGCCGACGACAAAGCCGCAGCCGCACTGGATATTGCGATCGGTGCGCCCTGCCTCGTGATAGAGCGGCACACCTGGCGCAGTGCACGGACACTGACGGCAGTGCGCCTGCTCTATCCAGGCGATTCCCACAAACTGGTCGCCCGCTTCAAGGGCGGCTGAGAGGGATATCAATGCGCATAAGATCCGGCACAATTTATGCAACAGCAATAAACAAAGCAGCAACTTACAAAGCAGCAACGCTGCACAGACGAGCAAGACGCAATCCATGAACCAGAAAAGGGATACAGCCATGCTTAGTTTTAGTTTTAGAGTGCTTGCCGCAACCGCAGCTCTCCTGGTGTCCGCACCAGCCGTCGCACAGGACGTGAAGGTCGGCATCGGCATCTCGGGGTGGACCGGCTTTGCACCGCTCACGCTCGCAAACCAGGCCGGCATCTTCAAGAAGAACGGCCTCGACGTGACGATCAAGAAGATCCCGCAGAAGGACCGGCACCTGGCCATTGCGTCAGGTGACATCCAGTGCGCGGCAACCACGGTGGAAACCTGGATTTCCTGGAATGCCAATGGCGTCGCGACCAAGCAGATCTTCCAGCTCGACAAGAGCTACGGCGCCGATGGCATGGCCACGCGAAACGACGTCGCCGCGATCAAGGACCTGAAGGGCAAGACGGTCGCAGCGTCCGCGCCCGGCACCGCTCCCTATTTCACCCTGGCCTGGATGCTCAAGAAGAACGGCCTCACGGTCAAGGACGTGACCGTGGTGAACCTGGAGCCCGCCGCCGCCGCCCAGGCGTTCGTGGCCGGCCAGAACGATGCGGCCATGACGTATGAGCCTTACCTCTCGACGGTGCGTGCTGCCCCGGACAAGGGCAAGATCATCGCCACCACGCTCGACTATCCGATGATCATGGACACGTTCGGTTGCACGCCGAAATTCCTGACCGACAATCCGAAGGCCGCGCAAGCACTGGCTGACAGCTATTTCGAGGCCGTGGCACTGATCGAAAAGGACCAGGCCAAGTCGTACGAGATCATGGGATCGGACGTGAAGCAGTCCGGCGAGCAGTTCGGCAATTCGGCAAAATATCTGCGCTGGCAGGACAAGGCTGCGAACCAGAAATTCTTCGCGGGCGAGTTCCAGGCTTTCACCAAGGAGGCTGGAGAACTGCTGCTCGAGATCGGTATCATCAAATCGATCCCGAAAACCGACGACCTCTTTGACGCGAGCTTCATCAAGTAGACTCCCGGTCGGCGACGCGCCGGTCCCGCTTCTGTGGAAGCGGGACTTGCCGCTATCGGCGCACCGCTTTGAGGAATTTGTCCTGTGATACGACCCCTGGATCCCGTGACGTCGAAGCAGCGCGTGGCCTATGGCTTCGCGTTCTTCGTCCTGTTCGTTGCCCTGTGGGCATGGGCCACGTTTGGCGGCTATGTTTCGAAAACATTTCTCGCCAACCCGCTGACCATGCTGCAGGAAGGCTGGGAACTGCTGACGAAGCACGGCTTCCTGTACGATATCGGCATGACGATATGGCGGGTGATCGGCGGCTTCGTGCTGGCGGCCATCATCGCGGTGCCGCTCGGCGTTCTGATGGGCGCTTACAAACCGATCGAGGCTTTTCTCGAGCCGTTCGTTTCGTTCGCCCGTTATCTGCCCGCCTCGGCCTTCATCCCGCTGTTGATTCTGTGGGCCGGTATCGGCGAACTGCAAAAGCTGCTGGTGATTTTTATCGGCTCGGTGTTCCAGATCATCCTGATGATCGCCGTGAACGTCGGCAACACGAGGCGCGATCTCGTTGAAGCCGCCTACACGCTTGGTGCTGGCGACAGCGGCATCATCCGCCGCGTCCTGCTGCCTTCGTCCGCTCCCGAGATCGCGGAAATTCTCCGGCTCGTTTTGGGTTGGGCATGGACCTATGTCATCGTCGCCGAACTGATCGGCTCATCGTCAGGCATCGGCCACATGATCACCGACAGCCAGGCGCTGCTCAACACCGGCCAGATCATCTTCGGCATCATCGTCATCGGGCTGATCGGCCTCGTCTCGGATTTCCTGTTCAAGGCCTTCAACGCCTGGCTGTTTCCGTGGAGACTAGCGTGACCACGCTGAAGATCGATCAGGTCTCACGGACCTTCCCTGCGCGCCAGGGCAATGCGCCGACACGGGCGCTGGAACCGACCAATCTTGATGTCGGCAACAATGATTTCGTCACCATCCTTGGCCCCTCGGGCTGCGGAAAATCCACGCTGCTACGTATCATCGCCGGGCTCGACCGGCCGACCAGTGGCAGCGTCATTCTCGACGGGCAGGAGGTAACGGGCCCCGGCGCGGATCGCGGCATGGTGTTTCAATCCTACACGCTATTCCCGTGGCTGACGGTGCGCGAAAACATCGCGTTCGGGCTGCGCGAGCGCGGAATTTCCGAGGCCGAACGCGGCAAGATCGCCGATGGATTTATTCAACGGGTTGGCTTGTCTGGCTTTGAAAATCACTGGCCGAAGCAACTCTCCGGCGGCATGCAGCAACGCACGGCGATCGCGCGTGCGCTTGCCAACGATCCCAAGATCCTGCTGCTCGACGAGCCGTTCGGCGCACTCGATAATCAGACCCGCGTGCTGATGCAGGAAATGCTGCTCGGCATCTGGGAGCGCGACCAGAAAACCGTGCTGTTCGTCACCCACGACATCGAGGAGGCCATCTTCCTCGGCAGCCGCGTCATCGTCATGAGCGCCCGCCCCGGCCGCATCAAGGCCGAGATCGCGGTCGATCTGCCCCACCCACGATCCTACAAGATCAAGACCGCGCCCGAATTCGTCCAGCTGAAGGAAAGGCTGGTGGAAGAGATCCGCGCCGAGGCATTGAAGGTGGCGGTTGATGCCTGACGGACGCGCGCTGCCTTGCTGATTTCATGCCTCGGACCTAAGTATCCGAGTACCGCGAACCGTGACCCATTCTACTTTGCATGGGGTTGTTTTCGTAGTTTTGTGTTTGGACCCGCAGCAGCAGGCCCTTTCGTCCATCCCAATGCCGGCGCGACCGCTTCGGCGATCAACTCGATCGATCGCAGAATGAACGGATGCGGCGGATCGATCGAATGCACCTGAAAGACAAGATCGGTCACCCGCTCCAAAATGCTGTCGGCGCGCAGCGAGGCGATGACATCGTCAGGCGTCCCGACATGGGTATCGAATGCGGTAATCATGTCGCTCAACGCCTCTCCCGGCGGGGCATGACCGCCTGCGATGAAACTCGCGCGCGCACGCCGCAATCCGATGTCGGCTAGTCGCAGCGCCTCCTCACGTTCGTCCGCGGCAAAGACACTGCGTGACGCCATGATCCGGGGCTCGCGCCCCGGCGGCAGTGCGTCGAGGTAGGCATCGATGATGGGATGCTGAATCTCGGCAAGCGACGCATGGGGAGCTTCCCTTGATCGTGGCTGCGTTCGCGACAACAGCAGGCCGTCGCCCGCTTTGCCGGCCCTCGTCCCGCCGCTGACGGAAAAGGTCGCCTGCCAGATCCGGTCGCACAGTTGCGGCCTCGGTGGATAGAGCGTATCGCCGCCGGCCAGCGGCGCGCCGGCCAGTGCGTTACGGACGATGTCGAGGTTATCAGCGAAAATCTCCGCGCGTTGCACACTGTCCAGCCCAAAGGCTGCAAAGGCTGACGGGTTTCCGCCGGTGCCGACACCAAGCTCAAAACGGCCGTTTGATAACAGGTCGAGGACCGCGGCGTCCTCCGCCACCCGTACGGGATTTTCCAGCGGCAGGGTAACGATGCCGGTGCCGAGACGAATGCGGGATGTCTGTGCCGCGACGAAGCCGAGAAAAGCAAAGGGCGCCGGCAGCCCGCCCTCACTCTCATGAAAATGGTGCTGAGCGATCCATGCGGAATCAAGACCTGCTGTTTCCGCGTGGACGATCTGCGCTGCCGCGAGGCGATATCGTTCCGCCGGACCAACGTCGTCGAGAAGGCGCGTGAAGAATCCCAACCGCTTCAAATTTGCCAGACGATTCATGAAGACTTTCGGAGAACATAACCCATGCGACCGAGGCCCAGCCGCCTCCGCCTCACGAGTCTGCGCGGGGATCGCGGGACAGTCAAATCAGCGCAGGCAAACGGACTTCGATGGTTAGAGCCCTCGCGGACTCCGCCGCGGAATTAGACCGGCAGTGCGTCGAGATGACACGCGGCCCACTGGTCGTCGCCACCCAAGCGAAGTTTCGGCTCCTCGGTCCGGCAGCGATCGAACACGTATGGACACCTGGTGTGGAATCGGCAACCGCTCGGCGGATTGATCGGGCTCGGCACGTCGCCCTTCAGGATGATCGGGTTACGGATCGCCCCAGGCTCCGGCACCGGCACGGCCGACAGCAACGCCCTGGTATAGGGATGCCTGGGCGCGGTGAAGATCTGCTGCCTGGGCGCCATCTCGACGATCTTGCCGAGATACATCACCGCGACACGGTGCGTCATGTGCTCGACGATCGCCAGATCGTGGCTGATGAAGAGCAGCGCGAGGCCGAACTCGCGCTGCAGATCCTGCAGCAGGTTGACGATCTGCGCCTTGACCGAGACGTCGAGCGCCGAGACCGCCTCGTCGCAGACGATCAGTTCGGGCTCCGCCGCCAGTGCCCGGGCGATACCGATGCGCTGGCGCTGGCCGCCCGAGAATTCGTGGGGCCGGCGGCCCAGCGCGTCGCGCGGCAGGCGCACGGTGTCCATCAGCGCTGCAACCTTGGTCTCGAGTTCGGCGGAAGATTTGGCGAGGCCAAAATTACGGATCGGCTCGGCCAGGATGTCGCGCACCCGCATGCGCGGATTGAGGCTGGAGAACGGATCCTGGAACACCACCTGCACGCGGCGGCGCATGCTGCGCAAGGCTGCGGGTGACGCATCGTCGATGCGCTGGCCATCGAGCACCACCTGGCCTGCCGTGATGTCGAACAGGCGCAAGATCGCGCGGCCGACCGTCGACTTGCCGCAACCGGACTCGCCGACCAGCGACAGCGTCTCGCCACGCGCGACCTCAAAGGACACGCCGTCCACCGCATAGACCCATTTGGACCTGCGGCTGAACAAACCGCCGCGGACCGGAAAATGTTTCTTGAGATCGTTGACTTGCAGCAACGGGACTTGGAGCAGTGGCGCGTTCATGCCGCGGCCGCCTCCTTGGCGGCATAATGACAGGCGGCGATATGGCGGGGGCCCTTCTCTTCAAGACCTGGCGCGACCTGCCGGCAGAGATCGGTCGCCAGTGTGCACCGCCCCGCGAACACACAGCCCTCGATCCGTCCTTTGAGGCTGGGCACCTGGCCCGGGATTTCGGCGAGACGCCGCGCGGCCCCTGTCAACGAAGAGCCGAGCTTGGGCACCGCGCCGAGCAGGCCCTGCGTATAGGGATGACGCGGCGAGCGGAACAGTTCGGCCACCGGCGCCTCCTCGACCTTGCGGCCGGCATACATCACCATGACGCGCTCGGCGATTTCGGCGACCACGCCGAGATCATGGGTAACCAGAATGATCGCCGCACCGACCCGGCGCTTGAGGTCCAGCATCAACTGCAGGATCTGCGCCTGGATCGTGACGTCGAGCGCCGTGGTCGGCTCGTCGGCGATCAGGAGTTTTGGGTTGCAGGCCAGCGCCATCGCGATCATCACGCGCTGGCGCATGCCGCCGGAAAGCTGATGCGGAAATTCGCGCACGCGCCGTACAGACTCCGGGATGCCAACCAGATTCAGCATGTCGACGGCGCGGGCCTCCGCGGCCTGCTTGTCGAGCCCCTGATGCATGCGCAGCGTTTCTCCGATCTGACGACCGACCGTCAGCACCGGATTGAGGCTCGTCATCGGCTCCTGGAAGATCATCGAAATGTCGTTGCCGCGGATGGCGCGCATTTCGCGCTCGGAGAGTTGCAGCAGATCCTTGCCCTGGAAACGAATCGAGCCCGCGATCTTGCCGGGAGGCTCGGGGATCAGCCGCATCAGCGACATCGAGGTGACCGACTTGCCGCAACCGGATTCGCCGACGATGGCCAGCGTCTCGCCCTCATTGACATGGAAGGAAACACCGTCCACGGCGCGGTTGATGCCCTCGGGGGTCCGGAAATGGGTCTGCAGATTTTCGACTTCGAGCAATGCCATCAGATCAAAGACTCTTGGCCATGCGCGGATCGAGCGCATCGCGCAGGCCGTCACCGAGCAGATTGACGGCAAGCACGGTGACGGACAGGAACGCGGCGGGAAAGAATACGATGTAGGGTTTGACCTGCCACAGCGCCCTGCCCTCGGCCATGATGTTGCCCCAGGAGGGAATGGTGGGCGGCGTGCCGGCACCGATGAAGGACAATATGGACTCCACGATCATGGCGCTGGCGCAGATATAGGTCGCCTGAACCAGCATCGGCGCCAGCGTGTTGGGCAGGATGTGGCGCAGGATGATCATCGGCGTTCGCGTGCCGGAAGCTGTCGCGGCGTCCACGTAGGGCTGTTCACGCAGCGACAGCACGACGCTGCGTACCAGGCGCGAGACGCGCGGGATCTCGGCTACCGTGATCGCCAGGATCACATTGCCGACGCTGGCGCGCGTCAGCGCCATCAGCGCAACCGCAAGCAGGATCGGCGGGATCGACATCAGCCCGTCCATGAACCGCATGATGATGCCGTCGGCCCATCGCACGAACCCGGAAACAAGACCGATGGCGAGACCGGCCAGCGATGCCAGTATCGCCACCGAAAGACCGACCGTGAGCGAGACCCGCGCCCCGTAGATCACGCGTGAATAGATGTCGCGGCCGAGCAAGTCAGTTCCGAACCAGTAGTCCGCGGAAGGCAAGCGCGTGCGTTTGGCGGGCGCGATCGCGGTCGGATCGACGGTCCAGAGATAAGGCGCAAAGATTCCGACCAGGACGAGGCAGACGAGCAAAGCACCGCCGATCGCCACCGTCGGATGGTTGCGCAGGAAACCGAGGACGCCGCGACGAATCTTGACCGGCGACAGCAGATCCGGCAATTGCGGCGCGACCACAAGACCCGGTGGTATCCGTAGCGTGTTGGTTTCCAGGACGGTCAATAGCGGATCCTCGGGTCAACCAGGGTGTAGGTGACGTCGACCATCAGGTTGACCAGCACATAGAGGAAGCTGAACAGCAACACGATGCCCTGGATGACGGGATAGTCGCGGCGCAGGATCGCGTCGATCGTGAGCCGTCCAAGGCCCGGAATGGCGAACACGCTTTCGGTCACCACAGCGCCGCCGATCAAAAGCGCGATACCGATACCGATCACCGTCACGATGGGAACGGCCGCGTTCTTCAGCGCGTGAATGAACAGGATGCTGCGCTGGTCAAGGCCTTTGGCGCGGGCGGTGCGGACATAATCCTGCTGCAACACCTCGAGCATCGAGGCCCGGGTAATGCGCGCGATCAGCGCGATGTAGACGGAGCCGAGGGCAAGTGCCGGCAGAATCAGATTCTGGAACCATGGCCAGACGCCATTGGATAGCGGCGTATAGCCCTGCACCGGAAGCCATTCGAACTGCAGCGCGAACACATAGGCAAGCACGTATCCGACCACAAAGACCGGGAGCGAGAAGGCGAACACGGCAAAGGCCATGATGGTGCGGTCGATCCAGCTTCCCGCCTTCCATGCCGCCACCACGCCGAGCGGAACCGCGACAAGGATAGTCAGGACCAGCGTAATCGCCATCAGCGAGAATGTCGGCTCGATCCGCTGCGCGATCATCTTGGCGACCGGCAAATTGGTGAAGATCGAGGTGCCGAGATTCCCGTGCAAGATATCCCATAGCCAGCTGCTGAACTGGACCAGAAACGGCCGGTCGAGTCCGAGGCTTTGGCGTATCCGCTCGACGTCGGCGGGGCTTGCCTGGTCACCTGCAATCACCGCCGCCGGATCGCCCGGCGCGATGTAAAGCAGGCTGAAGACGAACAGCGCGACGATCCCCATTACGGGCAACGTCGAGAGAATACGGCGCAGGATATACGAGAGCATGTCGCTTCACTGTCCCATCATGCCGTCTTCGACACGCCCCAGAAGAACGGTAGCGGCCCCTTCGCGATGCCGGAGACATTCTTGCGCCACGCCGTATAGCTCAGGAAGAAGCCGGTCGGCGCATAGACGACGTCCTCGAGCGCCGCCTTGTTGAGGCGCCCCACCGCGGCCTTCTCCTCGTCGAGATTCTTGGCGCCGAACCAGGCCGTGACTTCCTTTTCCACGGCCTCGCTCGTGGGCCAGCCAAACCACGCCTTGTCGCCAGTGCCACGAACAGCATTGTAGACGGCCGGATTGACGCAATCCGCGCCGGCGTGCCAGGTGTGAAATACTTGCCAGCCTCCCTGACCCGGAGGCGTCTTCTGGGCGCGGCGGGAACCGACCGTGCCCCAGTCGGTTGCGATGAAATCAACGTTCATCCCCATCTGCTTCAGAAGATCGGCGGTGACATCGCCGAACGCTTTAGTGATCGGTTGATCCTGCGCCACCAGGCAAGTGACCGGCTGTCCCGAATAACCGCTCTCGGCCAAGAGCTTCTTGGCCACTGTGAGGTCGCGCTTGCCCTTCAGTACCTCGCCGCCCGCCTCGCTGTAGAGCGGCGTATCCGGCGTGAAGAAGCCCGGCAGCGGCTTCCAGAGCGCGGGGTCATCTCCAACCAACGCGCGCATGTAATCTTCCTGGCTCAGCGCGGTGAGCACGGCGCGCCGCGCCTTCACGTCGTTGAAGGGCGGATGCAAATGGTTCATCCGGAACGAGCCGATGTTGCCGAGTGGATCGGCGATGTCGACGTTGATGTTGCGGTTCTTCTTCAGCGACGGCACCAGATCGGTGATCGGATTCTCCCACCAATCGACCTCGCCGTTCTGAAGTGCTGCGGCCGCCGTAGCGGGATCCGGGATCACCACCCATTCGATGCGGTCGATCAGCATCTGCTTGCCGCCGGCCAGCCAGGACGCTTTCTCTTGCCGCGGCGTGTAATCGGCAAATTTCTCGAACACGGCCTTGGCGCCGGGCACCCACTCGCTTTTCGCGAATTTCATCGGGCCCGAGCCGATATAGTCGGGGATTTGCTTGAACGGATCGGTCTGCGCGATGCGCTCCGGCATGATGAAGGCGATCGGCGTGCTGTTCTTGCCCAGCGCCAGCAGCATTTTCGGATAAGGCGCCTTCAGCGACCACTTGAAGGTCCTGTCGTCGACGGCGACCAGTTCGTTCTGGATCGCCTTGAGCATCAGTCCCATCGGATCGCGAGCCGACCAACGCGTCAGGCTTGCCACCACATCCTTGCTCCGCACCGGCTCGCCGTCATGGAACTTCAACCCCGGCCGGAGCCGGAAGGTCCAGACCAGACCGTCATCGGAGGTCTCCTCGGACTCGATCATCTGGCGCTGCGGCTGCAGCGCCGCGTCGACGCCGTAGAGGGTGTCCCACACCATCGCGGCGGCGTTGCGCACGACATACTGGGTCCCCCAAATGGGGTCGAAATTCGCAAGGTTGGCCTGGGGCACGAAGCGCAAGGTGCGCGCCGCGGCGCCTTGGGAAAGGGCCGGCATCGACAAGCCAGCCGTTGCGGCCAGGCTGCCCACCCCCGCAAATCCCTTCAACAGCGTCCTGCGATCCATGGTGCTCTCCCCAGTTTTGGGTTGTGATGAACGATTCCGCCCGTTTCATGGGCCGAGGGTTCGGCGCCGGTGAGGTGAAACAGGCCAATCAGATGATAGCGATCAGCTTCCTTTGCGTGCAAATGGTATGCCAGCGGGGCCAGGTTGTTCCGCTGCCAAAAGTCAGGTCGATCATGAACGAAGAAACATTTTTCGAGCGATCACATCTTCGAGCGATGCATCATCCAGGGCCGATCAACCTGCTGCGAGTTGCCTGAACTTCTCCGACGGTTTCGGGTGCCACCAGCGACCGCCAATGACGACGCCTTCGGAGACGATCTTGCGGTCGCCGATCAGATGCTCGCCGATGACGTCGACATAGTCAAACTGACCTTGCGCGATCGAGATCAGGGTGGCGTCTCCGGCGCTGCCCGGCTTGAGGCTGCCGAGTTCGGGACGCCGCAGCGCCATCGCGGCATTGACCGTCGAAGCCGCGACCACGTCAGGGAGCGGCATTCCCATGCAGAGGAACTTGGACATGGTCGTCACCTGATCGAACGCTGGGCCGTCGATGCACAACAGATGGACATCCGAAGAGATGGTGTCGGGATAGAAACCGTTGGCGAGCATCGCCCGGGCGGTCTTGAAGGCGAAGGAGCCCTTGCCGTGGCCGATGTCGAACAACACGCCGCGTTCGCGCGCCTCGAGAACCGCCCTTTTCACCGTGCCCTGGGCCGTAGCCGGCGTATTGGGAAACGGCCGGAATGCGTGGGTGAGGACGTCGCCCGGACGCAGGCGGGCGAGCACCTCCTCGTAGCTCGGCGGCGGATGGTCGATATGCGCCATCAGCGGCATGCCGACCTGTTCGGCGACCTCAAGCGCGATGTCGAGCGGCACGATACCCGAAGTGCCCGAGGCGTGAAGACCGACCCGCACCTTGATGCCGACAATGAGATCACGATTTTGATCCGCCACTGTGGCGGCGTCGATCGGATTCATCAGCCGGAGCTCTTCGCTCTCGCCGACCATAACCCGATGCGAGAAGCCGAAGATGCCGGCATGCGAAACGTGCAGATAAGCGAGAATGCGGACCTGGCTCGGCTCGATCACATGCTTGCGGAAGCCTGCGAAATTCCCCGGGCCGGCGCTGCCGGTATCGACCGCCGTGGTGACGCCCGAAGTACGGCAGAATTCTTCGGCGTCGATGCCCAGCGAGGTGCCACCCCAATAAACATGGGTGTGCAGATCGATCAGACCCGGCGTGACGATGTAACCCGAGACGTCGCGCACGTCGGTGCCGGGATCGGCCTTGAGCTCGTTTCCGACCATGGCCACCTTGCCGCCGGCGAAGGCGACATCCGTCACGGCGTCGAGTTTTTGGGATGGGTCAACCACCCGGCCGCCGCGCAGGATCAAGTCGAAAGGCATTGCTAACTCCTGATAAGACAGTGAAGGAAGCGGCGGGAGCGCGTCTCGCCTCTCCAACATTGCGCGTGTGTCGACGGGACGTCAGCCACTAAAGGCCGCCTGGGCTTCTGGCAAATCCCAGATTTTGCCGATCGCCGCGGTTCCAGCCGAGATCGTCGCGGCCTCGTCGCCATGAATGTATTGGCCGCCATCGATCAGCACACGCCCGTCAACAATGACCTGGTCGATATTGGCGCGATTGCCAAGCGCCACCAGCCCACGCCGCGGATCGAACAGCGGCTGCAGATGGGGATGGGTCAAATCAACGACGGTGAGGTCGGCTGTTGCGCCCGGGGTGATGATCCCGAGATCCGGTCGCTTGATGACCGCGGCCGCGGTTGCCGTGACCGACTCGATCAATTCGGGTGCATTGGCGACGTCGGGCCGAGCAGACACGATCTTCGAGATCATCGACGCCGCGTTGAGTTCGCCGAGCAGATCCATGTTGTAGCCGTCGGTTCCGACCACCGTCCGCACGCCGTGCCCGGCAAACCGGCCGAACGCCGCGGTGACGCCAGCGCGCGCAAACACGCGCGGGCAGTTCAGCACCGTGGCGCCCCTCGCCGCCATCAGCTTCAAATCACCATCGGTGCTCGCGATGCAGTGCGCGGCCAGAAGGTCTGGCGCCAGCAGGCCCAGCCAGTCGAGATACTCGGCCGGCGTGCGACCACCGTGACGGCTGCCGATCGTCGCGACTTCGGCCTGGCTTTGTGCGAGATGGGTGGTGATGGGAACGCCGAGCTCGCGTGCGCGGGCGGCGCACGCCCGCAGCAGATCCGGACCACAGGTGTCGGTCGCGTGCGGGCTCATCGCAAGGCCGATCCGCCCATCGCCTCGCCCATTCCAGCGATGGTACAGCGCGTTCCAGGTATCCATATCGGCCTTGCCGTCATCACCGGCGTAGCGCACCACGCCGTCCGGCCCGGCCTTGGCGTCCGACGTGGAGAACAAATACGGCGCGCCATAGAAGCGGATGCCCATCTCCTCGGCGGCGTCGAACATTTCAGGGATGGTGTTGCGAAACGGCTCCATGACCGTGGTGGCGCCGCCCTTCAGCAATTGCAGAATGCCGAGCCGTGCGATGGCGAGCCGTTCCGAAGGCGACAGTATGTCGGCGCCCCGCTTGGTCAGCGGCAGCAGCACCGTATAGACGATGCTCTGGTTGTTCTTGCGACCGTTGCCGTCCTCCGTATGGGTCCGGGCGACGGCTTCGCTGAAGCAATGGTTGTGCAGGTTCAAAAGCCCGGGCAGCACGAAGCGGCCCGGTCGGTCGAACACCTCGGTGGCGGACGGGCGGTCGCGCGTGACGGCGGCGATCCGCTTGCCCTCGAGCAGCACCCAATGATCGCGCAGCACCTCCTGCGCACCGTCTTTGCGTGACAACACATAGCTGCCGAAGATCGCGATCGTGCTCATGCGGGTTTCACATTCCAGAACACGGCCGTGCCGTCGAGGATCCCGGTGATACCAGAGCGGTAGGCCGTCGGTTGTTTATACTGACCGATCGGGAAATAAGGAATTTCCTCGAACGACAACGCCTGGATATCGCGGCAGATCCGCTGTTGCTCGGCCAGATTGGCGGCGGCGAGCCATTGGCTTCGGAGCGCCCCCATCTTCTCGCTCTTGTACCAGCCGGCCACTTTGCTGTCGCCGCGCAGGTTCGAATTGCCGGCCGGGTTGAGCCAATCGATGCCCTGCCAGTTGCCGACGCCCGCGCTCCAGCCGCCCTGGGCGACAGGATCCTTTTTCAACTGCCGCTGCAACACCAGGCCGAAATCCAGCCCGGCATATTCGACGTTCATGCCGGCCTGCTGCAGCATGTCGGCGGCGATGTCGCCGAGCGGCTTTTGTGCCAGCGAATTGGTGGGGACGAGCAGCACCACCTTCTCACCATTATAACCGGCAGCTTTCAGATCGGCCTTGACCTTCGCCATGTCGCGCGGCCCGCGAAACACGTTCAGGCCGACATCGCTTGCCATCGGCGTACCCGGCGCAAAGAAGCCGATCGGCGCGGATTGATAGGCGGGATCTTCGCCCGCAACCGCCGTCATGAAGGCGGACTGGTCGATCGCGCCGAGCAGCGCGCGGCGGATAGCCGGATTGTCGAATGGCGGCTGCAGATGGTTCACCCGCAACATGCAGGTGTACCCTCGCGGGTCGAGGATCCGCGTGGTGACGCCGGTACGCTTCAGCACCGGCAGCAGATCGTGCGGCGTCGTTTCCTGCCAATCCTGTTCGCGCGTTTGCAGTGCAGCGACCCCTGTCGCCGCATCCGGCATCGTCGTCCAGACCACGCGGTCGTAGTGAACGATCTTGGGACCGGCGGTCCAATCCGGCTTGCCATCCTGACGGGGCTGATAGCGATCGAAGCGGGCGTACACATTGCGCGCGCCCTGCACCCGCTCGTCTGCCACGAAACGGAAAGGACCGCTGCCCACGACCTCGGTCAGCGGCTTGAACGGATCCTGGCTCGCCAGCCGCTCGGGCATCATGAACGGCGCCTGGATCGCCGCCTTGCCGAGCGCCGCGGGCAACAGAGGGAAAGGCCGGCTCAACCGAAAGCGGATGGTGCGGTCGTCCGGCGCCGACAATTCATCCGTCGCCGCCATCAGTTCGGCGCCGAATCCGTCGCGAGCCGCCCATCGGCGAATGCTGGCGACGCAATCCCGCGCCAGCACGCGCTCGCCGTCATGCCATAGCAGGCCGTCGCGCAACGTGAGATCCCATTGCTGGTCTTCATTGGAGACGACGTGCCCAGACACCATCTGCGGCGAGACCTCGAGCGCCGAGTTCATGCCGTAGAGGGTGTCGTAGACCATGAATCCATGGTTACGGGAGACCTGCGCCGTGGAGTAGATCGGGTCGATGAAGGTCAGATCGATCACGGGAATGAAGCGCAGTGTGGTCTGCGACTGCGCCCGCACGATTCCCGGCAGCGACAGCGCCGGCGCCGCGGCGGCAGCCTTCAACAGTGAGCGGCGGGAAACAAGCATCGAGAACTCCTGGAACAATCAATCGGCGGATATTCAATCGGTGCGGTTCTCAGCGGCTGGCGGCTTCGTGACGGCTGTAATTTGCCGCGATCGCCTCGCCGGTCGTGATCCACAGATCGGGGCAGGATTTGGCGTAGGTGAGAAATTCCCGCAGCAGGCGCAGCCGCATTGGGCGACCGCTGCATTGCGGATGCAGCACGGTCGTCACCATCGCGCCCCAATCCCTGACCTCGTCGAGCTCATCCTTCCAGATCGAGAGCACATGCTCCTTGGGAAAGATCGGCCGTGGGCTGAACCGGGCAGACAGGCCGTGCATCCAGTCGTCATAGCTTGCGGTCACCGGAAGCTCGATCGTGCCCGGCCGGCCATCCGCCAGCTGATGGCGGTAAGGCCGCACGTCGTCCCTAAACGAGGAGGTATAGACGATGCCGTGGCGCACCAGCGCCACGCGCAGTTCTTCGGTGAATTCGCCGTAAGGCGCCCGATAGCCGGTCGGCCTGACACCAAGGCGACGCTTCAGCGCTTCAAAACCCCGCTCCAGTTCTTCCTCGATCCAGGGATCGCCCGGATCCGGCAGCAAATGGTGATAGCCGTGATGGCCGATCTCATGGCCGGCCTTGAGAATGGCCTCGGCCATCGCGGGATGCGCATCGACAGACCAGCCGGTGATGAAGAACGTCGCCTTCAGATCAAGCTGATCGAGCAGTTCCAGCAGTTTCGGCGTGCCGACGCGCGCCTCGTAGCCACCGTAACTCATCGTGATCAGGCGCTGGGCATGGGCTGCGTCCTTGCTGGTCCAGGCGCTCTCCGCGTCGACGTCGAAGGAAAGGAACATCGCCGAGGTATAGGGTTTGGGCCAGGGATACTCCGGCGCCATCGGCGCGGTGTTCGCCGGTACCAGCGGAATGCTCGCGAGTGCTTTACTGTCCTGCATTGATCATCGCCTTTTCTACGCCGTAGTCGGTCAATTTCCATTTCGCCAGCAACGCGCGGTAGGAGCCGTCGGCGATCAAGCCGTCGAGGGCCTCCACGAACGCCTGCTGAAGCACCGTCTCCTTCACACCCAAAGCAAGTCCTGTGAACTGGACCGCGAAAACCTCGCCGACCGGAACATAAGTCCCAGGCTCGAGGTCCATGATGTAGGGAAGCGTCTCGCCGCCCTGAACGGCCGCGTCGAGCCGCCCCTGCCTGAGCTGGGTCCGGGCATCGGCCGAGCCTTCGGTGCCGACGTATACGATCGGATTGCCGCCGCAATTCGCATCGCTCCAGGCGGCGATCAATTTCGGAAACGACGTGCGCCGGCTGGCGCCGACCTTTTTTCCGCAGAACGCCTTCGTGTCCTTGAACTCGGCGGCGCGCGATTGCTGCACAAAGAAGCGCGGACCATTGCGGAGGTAGTCGACAAAGGTCGCCGTATCCTGCCGGCTTGCCATGTCGGTCATCCCGGACAGGATCGCATCCACCCTCCCCGTCGCAATCGCGGGCATCATCTGGTCGAAACTGGTTTCCTGCCAGACGATCTTGAGTCCGAGCTTGCGGCCGAGCGCCTCGCCGAGTTCGACATCGAAACCGGCCAGCGTGTTGGTCGCCGGATCCTTGAATTCCAGCGGGGGATAGTTCGGCACGATGGCGACCTTGATACTGCCCTGCTTTGCGATTTCCGGAGGCAACTCGACCGCCATCGCTGAGCTATCGGCGGCACAGAGGAACGCCGCTGCAAGAATACGTTTGATCATGAAAATGTCCCCATCAGATCACCGCGGAAAGAAACGATTTTGTGCGCACTTCACGGGGCGCGCCGAGAACTTCGGCAGCGGGCCCGGACTCCACGATCGCGCCATGGTCCATATAGATGACGGTGTCGGCGACCTCGCGCGCGAAGCCGAGTTCGTGCGTCACCACCATCATCGTCATGCCGCTGCGGGCAAGCTCCTTCATGACGCCGAGCACCTCTCCGACCAGTTCGGGATCGAGCGCACTGGTGGGCTCGTCGAACAGCATCAGCATCGGCTTCATGGCGAGCGCACGGGCGATAGCCACCCGCTGCTGCTGCCCGCCGGAAAGCTGGGAGGGATAGGCATCGGCCTTCGCCACCAGCCCGACGCGCCGCAGCAGTTCCATCGCCTCCGCCTGCACCTCAGCCCGGTTGCGGCCCTGCACCTGCACCGGACCTTCGGTGATGTTTTCCAGTGCTGTCTTGTGCGGAAACAGGTTGAAGCGCTGGAACACCATGCCGGTCTTCAGGCGCTGGCGCGCGACCTGCCGCTCGGTGAGGCGATGCAACCGCCCGCCCTCTTCCCGCACGCCCAGCAGCTCGCCATCGAGCCAGATGCCGCCGCTGTCGACCGGCGTAAGCTGGTTGATGCAACGCAGCAGCGTCGTCTTGCCCGACCCTGACGCACCGATCAGGCAAAGCACCTCGCCTGCCCGGACGTCCAGCGAGACCTTGTTCAGGGCCTGAAACTCCCCGAAATTCTTGCTGACCGATCGGATGGCGACGAGGGGTTGGGTCATCGGGTGATCTGCAATGCGCCACGCGCGAAGCGGCGCTCGAGCAGCATCTGCAGAGGCGTCAGAATTGACACGACGAGCAGATACCACGAGCCAGCGACGATCAGGAGTTCGATCACGCGCGAGTTCGCGTAATAGATGTTCTCCGCGGCGTGCAGCACCTCCGGATACTGAATGACGCTCGCCAGCGACGTCGCCTTCACCATGCCGATGAACTCATTGCCGAGTGGCGGGGTCACCACCCGCATCGCCTGTGGCAGAATGATCCGGCGCAGCGCGCGCAACCGTCCCATGCCGATCGCCTGCGCGGCCTCATATTGTCCGACGTCGACCGACAGCATGCCCGCCCGCATCACTTCGGACGTATAGGCGCCCTGATTGATGCCGAGACCGAGAAGGGCTGAAAGGAACGGCGTCATGACGTCGACCGCCCGGGCCTCCCACAGGCCGGGAATGCCGATCGTCGGAAACACCAGCGCGATGTTGAACCACAATAGCAGTTGCAGGATCAGCGGTGTGCCGCGGAACAGCCACGTATAGCCGGCTGCGACCGATTTGAGCACTGGATTGGGCGACAGCCGCATGATCGCGGCGACGACGCCGAGCACGATGCCAAGGGTCATCGCAAGCACCGCCATCACCATGGTGTTGACGATGCCTTCGAGGATCGCCTTCGCAGTCAGAAAGCGACCGACATAGCTCCATTCGATCTGACCGTTGACGAAGGCGCGACCGATCGCAGCCAGCACCACGAGAATAGCCGCCGCGGCAAGCCATCGCTGCCAATGCACCTGACGCGCGACCGTCATGCCGGAGATGTCGGGGAAGCCTCCGGCCAGCGCGGGCGCCGTTCTCATTGCGTGGCCGCATTCATCATCGGCTGGGCGACCGCGTTCGCACCGAGCCCCCATTTCTCGAGGATGGCCTTGTACGATCCATCCTTCATCATCGCGGCGAGATGCTCCGTCACCACCTCGCGCAATGCCACATCGTCTTTCCGGAACATGATGCCCTGATAGCCGGTGGAAAACGGCTCACCGATAACGCGGTATTTCCCGACCTCCTGTGCCTGGGCGTAGGGCAAGGTTTCGCTGCCTTGCACCGCGGCGTCGATGCGGCCCTGCTTGAGCTGGTTGCGGACATCGATGCTGTTTTCGCCCGGAACATATTGCACAGCGGGCTTGCCGGTCGCTTCGCAGTTCTGCTTGCTCCACTTCTCGATCTCGATCGGGAAGCTGGTGCTGCGCGTCGTTCCAACCTTCTTGCCGCAGAGATCGATGGCGGCCTTCGCCGCATTTTCAGCCAGGACGAAGAACTGCGGACCTGTCGCCAGATAGTCGATGAAATCAGCGGTCTCGCGCCGCGAGGCGCGATCCGAAATGCCGCTGATGATGAAATCCGCGCGCTTGGTCTGCAATGAGGGGATGAGCTCGGCGAACGGCGTTTCGCTCCAGATGATCTTCACGCCGAGGCGTTTCGCAAGCTCGTTCGCGAGATCGATGTCGAGCCCGACGAGTTGGTTCGTCGTCGGATCGCGGTACTCCATGGGCGCGTAGGTCGAATTGACCGTCAGCCGCAACGTGCCCGCTTGCTTGATCGTTTCGGGCAGTTCGGCGGCCTGCGCAGTTGTAGTGGCAAGGAGGGCGGCGAAACCAGCGGAGTACCAGAGGCGTGTCATATCAGCTCCTTCGGCCCACGGCCGCGACTGGACGCAGCATGTTAAATCGCATCGAGATCAGCCGGTTCGACGACGCCCGCGCGCTCCGTAATAGCCATGTATTGCTCCGGCCGCCGATGCGCGGCGAAATTGAACATCTTGTCCTTGCCTTGGCGGCAGAGATCAAGATCGAGGTCGGCGACCACGATTTCATCCGCGAGCGTCTGCGCCTCTGCAACAATCCGGCCATTCGGATCGACGATGCAGGAGCCGCCGATCAGTCCGGAGCCGTCCTCGTTCCCTGCCTTGGCGACCGAGATCGCCCAGGTCGCGTTCATGTAAGCGTTGGCCTGCGTTACGAGCTTTGAATGGAAGGTACGCAGCGCCGCATCTTCGGAAACACCGCCGTTGGGATCGTAGGCCGCGGAATTGTAGCCGATACACACCAGCTCGACGCCCTGCAGGCCCAACACGCGCCAGGCTTCCGGCCAGCGGCGATCGTTGCAAATCATCATGCCCATGATCGCGTGGCGCCAATCCTCCCCCGCCCGAAAGGCAGGAAATCCGAGATCACCATATTCGAAATAGCGTTTTTCGAGCTGCTGGTAGCGTGCGCCGGCCCGCGGCTCGACCGAACCCGGCAAATGCACCTTGCGATAGCGGCCTAGAATTTCGCCGTCGCCATCGACCAGGATGGAGCAATTGAAGCGCTGACCATCCGAGGTCAGCTCGGCATAACCGACATAGAAGCCGATCCGCAGCGCCCGGGCGCGATCGAACAAGGGCTGCACGGCCGGATTCGGCATGCCGCGCTCGAAATAATGCTCGAGCGCTTCACCCTCGATCAGCCATCGCGGGAAGAAGGTCGTAAACGCCAATTCGGGAAAAACCACCAGCGTTGCGCCACTCGCCGCGGCCGCCTCCAACAGTTCCAGCATCCGGCCAAGCGTATGCTCTCGCGGATCCGCTTTTTGCGTCGGCCCCATCTGAGCGGCGGCGGCGCGGAGAACTCGAACCAACATTGCCTCCAATCTGAGCGGATTGCTTACGCAGGAGGCGGACAAGCCCGCTCCGGCAACGCCCCGATGCAGAGGTGGTTACGCGAAAGCGCGGGCCAAAACGCAATCACTCGTGCTATGATATTTTCACCGAGACAATAACCGGTGGTTATATGAACCTGCGCCAATTGGAGATCCTGCGGGCGGTCATCCGCCATCGGACCACGGTCGCGGCGGCCGACGAACTGGCGCTGTCGCAGCCGGCGATCAGCAATGCGCTCAAGGCGATGGAAGCACAGGCGGGTTTCGCCCTGTTCGAGCGCGTCAACAACCGGCTGTTCCCGACATCGGAGGCGATGACGCTCTACAAGGAAAGTGAAGCGATCTTTGCGCTGCACGCCAAGCTCGAAAATCGCGTGCGCGATTTGCGGGAGTGCCGCACCGGCCTTCTATCGATCGTGGCGACGCCGCCGCTGGCCTACAGCATCATTCCACACGCTCTATCGGACTTCCTGCGCCGCCGTCAGCAGACGCGCGTCTTCTTCGACGTACGGCGCTACGAGGGTATCATCGACGGCGTCACGAGCAGGGTCGCAGAACTCGGCTTCGCGCTTGGGCTTTCACATCATCCCGGCATCGCGCACGAGGTGGTTCACACCGGCGAAATGGTCTGCGTCTTGCCGCCGAACCATGCGCTGGCCGAACGGCCGGTCATTTCAGCCACCGACCTCGTCGGCTTGCCCTTCATCGGGCTGGAGCGCGGTACGCGATTGGGTGAAGCCGTGCGCGAGAGTTTTGCGCAAGCCGGCGCGCCGTTCCAGCCGACCGTCGAAGTGCGATACTGCAATACGGCCTGCGTGCTCGCGGCCGCCGGCGTAGGCGCTGCGGTCGTCGATCCGTTTTCGCCGCGCCAGGGCGGCGGCCAGGGCCTTATCGTCCGGCCTTTCACGCCGAAAACCGTGGCCGTGGCGTATATGCTGTGGTCTGAGGCGGAGCCTCTGTCGCGTTTGGCCAAGGCGTTCCTGAACGAAGTCCGGCAGGCGAGCCGCGCCCTGGACCGGGACGGCGCTTAGGCATTGAACCCCGTTGATGGCCGGAGCCTCATCCGGAGGCCTCAGCGCCGACAACACCGTCGATCAGATTGAGGCCGAGCAGAAATTCGGAGCTGAGTTCGGTGCGCGTCAGCGGCTCGACGACAATGCCGCGCGCCAGCAACGCGGCCTCGCTGCGGCGCGCTTCGACCGCCTGTCCGATCGTGACCGCCGCGAATCTGAACACCGCTCCCGGTCGCGCCTGCGCCAGCCGGCCAAGATCGGGACCGATGATGTTTGCAATCTTCGGATAACCGCCGGTTGATTGGCGATCGGCCATCAGAACGATCGGACGGCCGTCTCCCGGCACCTGGATCGCCCCCATGGCGATCCCGTCAGACACGATGTTGTAGCCACGCGCGTGCGTCAGCCGGGGTCCGTCAAGATAATACGCCATGCGATCGACCTTGGCGGAGACCGTCCAGGGCCCGGCAAGAAACGCGGCGATCTGGTCGTTGGCGAAGTAGTCGTGCTGAGGGCCTAGGACCACGCGAATGGTGTCGAGGGGACGGTCGAGCCATGGTGCTGCGATGGCGCTCAGCGACGATGTCGAAGAAGCGGATCGCTCGATGGCGAGACGATCGCCCGCGGCAAGCGCGCGGCCATTCACGCCGCCAAAGCCGGTGCGCGTGTGGGTGGCGTGAGAGCCCAGCACCTTTGGCACGATAAAGCGGCCCGCCACCGCCAGATAGCACCAGGAGCCGCGACCGCCGGCGCGAATTTTCAGCACGGCGCCTGCCTCCAGATTGAGTACCACCGCCGGTGGGAGCGACCTGCCGTCGAGGCTGAGCGAGAATTCGCCGCCGGCAACGGCGACACAGAGCGGTCCAGATTCAGCGGTCACCTCTAACCCACCGACGGATACTTCGATCGCGGTTGCGCCCGCGGGATTGCCGACCGCAAGGTTTGCCGTGGCGTGCGCCAGTTGATCCATCGGGCCTGCGGCAGTGACACCAAAGCGCAGATAGCCGTGCCGGCCGGCGTCCTGCAGCGTTGCACCCGGCCCGGCCGACAGGATGCGAAGGATCGCCTCCGAAGCGTCAGCCCTCATGCGGCACGCTTGCGGGCAACGATTTCGCCGCTCCCGGCGCGTTGCGCCAGATCGCGAAATGTCGCGAGATCGATCGGTTCGAACCGCACGAGATCGCCGGCCTGGATCAGAAAGGCGTCTTGGCGTTCCGCGGCAAAGAGGCGCTCCGGCGTTTGGCCGATGACATACCAACCGGTCGGCATCACGAACGGCACCACGGTGCCAAGACCACCTCCGATCGACACCGCACCGGCCGGATGCGGCGGTCTTGGGGTCGCGCGGCGCGAGATCTTCAGCTGCTCGGGTACGCCGCCCAGATAGATCTGGCCAGGCGTGAAACCACACATATAGACGCGATACGTCGCCTTCGTATGCAAAGCAACGGCGTCATCCCGCGTGAGGCCGAGAATCCTGGCGGCCTCGTCGAGGTCCTCGGCCAGCGCGGGATCGTAACAACAAGGCAACGTCCAAATGGTGCCCTCGCCCCGCCATTCGGTAAGACCCGTCATCATACGGCGCACGATGGCAACCAGCGTTTCCCTGTCGATCCCAAGCGGATCATAGTGAATCATCAGCGAGCGATAGGTCGGCACGAATTCACGCGTTCCTGTCGGAGGATCGGCACGCAAAGCCGCGTCGAGGGCAAGCACCCTGTCGTTAATCACGGGATCAACGGTGTCACCGAATTCGACGACGAGGGCGGCTTCCCCCGCGTCGAGAAAGCGCGGATCGATCTGCAGTGTCATGCGGCCATCGGCTTGAACGGCTTCAGCGTAACACCGGCCTTTTCCAATCGCGCGCGCACGAGGCTGGCGGTCGCAACCGCATGGTCGGAATCGCCATGAACGCAGATCGAACGGATCGGTGTCGGCAAATGCTTGCCGCTTGCGGTGATCACCGCCCCCGCCTGCACCATCGCGAGCACGCGCGCGGCAGCTTCTTCAGCGCCTTCGATCATTGCGCCGGGCTGACCGCGCGGGATCAATTGCCCGGTTTCGGTGTAACCACGGTCGGCATAGATCTCCTGATGAATTTCAAGTCCCGCGGCTTCACCGGCCGCGACCAGCTCCGTCACCGCGATGGCCAGCAACGCCAGATTAGGATCGACCGCCCGAACCGCCCGCGCTACCGCGTCCGCAACGTCGCGTTCCTCGCAGGCGATGTTGCCGAGCGCGCCGTGGGTCTTCACATAGGTGATGCGATGACCGGCGTAAGCCGCAAGCGCCATGGCCGCGCCGATCTGGTAGGCGATGAGCCTTTCGATCTCGCCATTCGAGAACGGGAGACGGCGGCGACCAAAACCCCACAGATCCGGAAACCCGGGATGGGCTCCCACCGCGACGCCGCGCTTGCGCGCGACGGCAAACGTCCGCGCCATCACCTCGGGGTCGCCGGCATGAAGCCCGCAGGCCACGTTGGCCGAGGTGACGATGGAGAGCATGGCGTCATCATCACCGCAGCGATATGTCCCAAACCCTTCGCCAAGATCGGAATTGAGATCGACTGACGGCATGGCTGCCTCCTTGGCGGTGCGGATGTTGACGAATGAACGTCACCTTCGCCGCGAAACACGGGATCGTAAAGTCGGGAGGCATCGACCGATGCCGATATCTGCCCTGCAATACCGCGGGGGCAAAAGAACAGGCATCGCGGCACCGCACCCAAAAGGTTAACAGGCCGGGAGGGCCTCCGTGGCGCGTTCTGATCGCCGTTGTAATCGGCCAAGATTTGATTATATTGCTCTCTCAGCTGCAACCGCTGCTGAATTTAACGTTGGTGTGACCAGGCCCGTCTGTCCAGGCGGGCCGTCGCCGTTTCAGGGTTCGTAGCGATGACTCGTTCCAATCGGGTTGATCATATTCGCATTACGTCGCACCCGGCTCCGGGTGCCAAGCTCAACTTTCCAATCAGCTGGGGCGCCGCCAGCGCGCGTGAGCGCGGACCGGTGATCGGAACGGTGTCGCGCCCGCAGGACCGCAACGTCATCGGCACCCATGGCGGCTCCTATTCAGTCTATCGGGCACTGGCCGTCTCCTCCGGCGCGCTCGATCCGATCCGGCGCCCGGATCTCACCAACACCCACCCCGCCGAAACCATTGGGCCGTTTCCGCAATGGACCGATCCGCAGCGGATCGTTTCGCTGGATCCCTGGGGACATCTCGCCGCCGAAAATTTTGCAACCGAAATCGCCGAGGGCATCGACATCCGCCCGAGCATTGCCATCACCCGCGCGCGCCTTGACCTGCCCGAGTTGCAGGCGGCGATCGAAGCCGGACGGCTCAAGCACGACGGCGAGTTCGTGCACAAGAACGGCAGTGTCTCCGTGGTCAAGATCGCGATCGACCCGGTGTGGTACCTGCCGGGCCTGGCCGAGCGCTTCGCGACCACCGAAAACAATTTGCGCCGGCAATTGTTCGAGCAGACCGCCGGCATGTTTCCGGAACTGGTGACACGGCCCGATCTGCAGGTTTTTCTGCCGCCGATCGGCGGCACGACCGCCTATCTGTTCGGCGACGTTACCAAGCTGCCGGACCACCGCACCAAGATCACCTGCCGCGTGCATGACGAGTGCAACGGCTCCGACGTGTTTGGTTCTGATATCTGCACCTGCCGTCCGTACCTCATTCACGGCATCGAGGAATGCGCGCGCGCCGGCCAGACCGGCGGTCTCGGCATCATCATCTACAATCGCAAGGAAGGCCGCGCGCTCGGCGAAGTCACGAAGTTTCTGGTCTACAACGCGCGCAAGCGTCAGGAAGGCGGCGATGCCGCGGCCCAGTATTTCGAGCGCACCGAATGCGTCGCCGGCGTGCAGGACGCCCGGTTCCAGCAATTGATGCCGGATGTGGTGCATTGGCTCGGCCTGAAGCGGATCGACCGCTTCGTATCCATGAGCGACATGAAGCACGACGCGCTGACCGGCCAGGGCATCGAAATCGTCGAACGCGTGCCTATCCCCGACGACATGATCCCAGCCGACGCGCATGTGGAAATCGCGGCAAAGAAAGCCGCCGGCTACTACACGCCCGAGCCGCAAGAAAGTCCGGACAATCCGGTCGGCCGTCCGCTCGAAAAATTTTGAGAGGGCGCTGTGTCCCCCGCAGATCCGGAGATGTCGGCCGCGTTGTCATTGCTGAACGCCAGCGCGGTCCGTGAGCGGGCGCATCGCATGCTCGCAATCGGCCTTGACGACAGGCTGCCGAATTTCCGTGTTCACCTCGATCGCATGGACAGCGCCGTCGATTTGGTGCTGGAGACCACGCGCAAGGCCTATCCCTCCTTCGACGTTCCCTTTCATTCGCGCTGGCGGCACTTCGTCACCAATGGGGATAATCGCTGGGCCGATATCGCCGGCCGGACCAAATGGCTCGGTCGGGCGGCCCGCGCCCGGGCCGAATTCGATCTGGCGATCGTCAGCGTCTTCCTCGATGCCGGCGCCGGACCGTCGTGGCGCTACCACGATCCGAAAACCGGATCTGACATCGGCCGTTCGGAAGGATTGGGGCTCGCCAGCCTCGCGATGTTCGCGGGCGGCGCATTCTCCACCGATCCGCAGGAACCGCTGCGCGCCGATGGCGAGATTCTTGCAAATCTGGCCGTCGCCGACCTCGAGAGCGGCATGCAGGTCTCGGATACCAATCCGCTGGTCGGAATGGACGGTCGCGCCGAGCTAATGCGCCGGCTGGGCCAACTGGTGGTCTCGAAGCCGGATGTGTTCGGCAGCCAGGACACGCCGCGGCCCGGCGGCCTGTTCGATCGATTGGCGAAACTCGCCTACGGCGGAAAGCTTCCCGCGCCAACCATTCTTGTGGAGTTGCTGCAACAGCTCGGCCCAATCTGGCCATCGCGGCTGACGCTGGGCGGAATCCCGCTCGGCGACTGCTGGAAGCATCCAGCATTGACGACAGCGGATGCCACAAATGGACTCGTGCCGCTGCACAAGCTCTCGCAATGGCTGGCTTACTCCCTGATCGAGCCGCTGCAAACGGCCGGCATCACCGTGACCGATATCGATGGCCTTACCGGCCTCGCTGAATATCGCAATGGCGGACTGTTCATCGATATCGGCGTACTCGCGTTTCGCGATCCGGAGGCCGCGCAAAGGGAACACGAGGTCGCCTCGCCGCTGGTCGTGGAATGGCGTGCGCTGACGGTGGCGCTGCTTGACCGCATCGCCGATGGTTTACGACACCGGCTCAAAGCCGATGCCACCTCGATGCCATTGGCAAAAATTCTCGAGGGTGGCACCTGGGCGGCGGGTCGATTGCTGGCGCGCGAACGCCGCGCCGACGCTTCGCCGCCGGTGAAAATTATCAGCGACGGCACTGTTTTCTAGATTTGGGATTAGCAACATGGACGGCGTCACGATCGTTAGTCATCCGCTGGTGCAGCACAAGCTGACGCTGTTGCGGAAGAAGGAAGTTTCGACCAAGTCGTTTCGCGAACTCCTCAAGGAGATCGGGATGCTGCTGTGTTACGAAGTCACCCGTGACCTGCCGCTGGCCGACGTCGAAATAGAAACGCCGCTTGCGCAGATGATGTCGCCGCAGATCGCGGGCAAGAAGCTGGTGTTCGCACCGATACTGCGCGCCGGCATTACGTTTGCCGACGGCATGCTCGATCTGGTGCCGACCGCGCGTATCGCGCATATCGGTCTTTACCGCGAGCCGGAAACCTTCGTTGCCGTCGAATATTTCTTTAAAGCCCCGAGCGATCTGCACGAGCGCCTGGTGATCGTGATTTCACCGATACTGGCGACGGCGAACTCCGCCGTCGCCGCGATCGACCGGCTGAAAGAGCGCGGCGCCAACGACATCAGGCTGGTGTGCCTGATCGGCGCACCGGAAGGCGTCGAGCGCGTGCGCGGCATTCACCCGGACGTTCCGATCTGGCTCGCCGCGATCGACCAGGGGCTGGACGACAACGCCTACATTGTGCCCGGTCTCGGCGATGCCGGTGACCGTGCCTATGGCACCAAATAGGTTGGCGATCAAACTGCAGCGCGGAGCGCGCTGTTGAATTGCTCGGCCTTGGTCAGGAACGCGCAGTGTCCCCCGCCAGGAATGAGAGCGAGCTTGCCGCCAAGCGTATCAGCCAGGAACTGGCTTGCCGCCGGCGGACAGACCATGTCTTCAGTACCGCAGAGCACGCTGACCGGTTCGCGGATCGAGCCCAACAGGGGACGAAGATCGCTGCCGCCGAGATTCTGCATGCAGGTCAAAGTGACGCGCGGCGGTGTCGCCAGCATGATCTGCCTGACAAAGTTCATATCGTCCTCAGAATTGGCTTCCGGGAACATCAAGCGACAGAAGCCGTCGACGCCCGCGTCATAGTCGGTTGCCAGCGCCTGCCCGAGTTGCTCGGCGGCCGCCGGCGGCACCGCGTGCGGCCAATCGGGTCGCTGAATCAAGCATGGCGTCGTACCGATCAGCTCGCGAGGCTATCCCAGGAAACGTGGCCGCAAATGCCAGCGCGATGGCTCCGCCCATCGACCAGCCGGCAATGATCGGCCGCGTCAGATTGAGATGATCGATGACGCATTTCAAATCGGCGACAAAATTCTCCCCCGAGTACCCGGTCTCCGGCTTGTCGGACTGGCCGAAGCCGCGGAGATCGACGGTGACGACCCGATAGTCAGCGGACAGCGCACTGACCTGCCGCTTGAAGACGGCACCGCTCATCATGATGCCGTGCAGAAACACGATGGGCGTATCGCCATGTCCTTCCGACTCGACGTGGAGGCGGCATCCGTCCGGCATTGAGATCTTCATGTCGCTCCTCGTCTTGATCCACCGGGAGGTGATGGGGCGCCCCTCCCGCGCTTGACGCACCCCACGCTAGCTTTCACAATATTTGCCCACTATCCCTGTTTTCTGGGATGCGCCTCACTGCACGACAGGAGCCCTCGGCAACGCCATGGCGCTTAGTCTTTCTTCCAAGGATGTGACGCTCCTGAAGCGGGTGAGCGAGGCCCTGCTCCAGCCATTGGCTCCCGATTGGCTGCTGACAGCGCCAGGCGTGGCCTTGGATCTGCAGCACCTGCTATCGATGGATTTCATCGGGACCACCCTGTGGAATCCCGCCAGTGGCCGCTACGAAAACGCCATGTGCGTCGGCCGCGGAATGGACATGGCGCGGGCCTATGTCGCGGAATTCCAGGGCTGTGACCCTATTTCGCCGCGGCTTCGGCACCGCAAGGGTCCGACGCCGATCTATTCGGTGATCCGCCGCGATGAACTCGAGCGCACGCGCTACTTCCACGAATTCCTGCGGACCTACCGGACCATCGACGGTATCGATCTCCATCTCCATGACGGCGGTACGAACGTTGGCGACTTCAGGTTCTGGCGCGATCGAGGCCGCACGCCGGTCGGGTCGCGCGAGATGTTGCTGCTGGGACTATTGCAGCCGGTGCTGCTGCGGGCGACCCGAGAGCTGCGCAACCAGAGCCTCGCCCCCGCTTCGCTTTGCTTTCAGCAACTGACGGTCAGGGAACGGCAGATAGCTGCGGGCGTCGTGAACGGCTTAACCGATCGCGCCATCGCCAGATCACTGCAGATCAGCTATTGGACCGTCCGTTCGCATCTCGACCATATTTTCGAGAAGCTCGCGGTGGGCAATCGCGCGGCCCTCGTCGCGCGGCTTCATCGTGGACCTTCCGCGACCGAATAAACACGTCGATGTCTACAAAGTCATGGTGAACTACGCGGCATCGGCCAAGAGGGTCCGGACGATCGGATGATTCCGGTCGGTCAGGCCGTCAATGACGTCAAAATGGTGGCGACCGGGTTCTTCGATCGTGCAGGTTTGCGCGCCGAGCCCGGTCCAGATGTTGGCAAGCAGGGCGTTCTGGCGGACGAATTCCGGGCGCTCCGCGCTGCCCACCCAGCAGGTCACGCGGGCACCGGGCAAAGGCTGCAGGAGCGCGGGGCTTTCGGTTTGCGCTTCGGCGTCGTCGATCCGCAGCTCGGCATTCATCGTGGTCTTCAGCATCGGGCGAAGGTCATGGACGCCCGAGATCGAGACGGTATTGCGGATGCGCGCGCGGGCGGGCTCCGACAGCGGCGAAGTCGCCGAAATCATGCGCGTGACCAGGTGTCCGCCTGCGGAGTGGCCTGTCAGGAAAATCGGGCCTTCCACCATCGAGGCCGCCTGCGTGATCGCGGCGGCAATTTCGCGCGTAATGTCGGCAACGCGAACGGCGGGGCATAGTGTGTAGGAAGGCATCGCCACCGCATAGCCGCTTTCGACGGAGCCGCGCGCGAGGTGCGACCAAAAACTCTTGTCGAGGGCGCGCCAGAACCCGCCATGAACGAAAACGACCAGGCCCTTGGGCTGGCCCTCGGGGCGGAACAGATCGAAGCGGTTTCGCGGCCGCTCGCCATAGCCGACATCAAGCGTCGTGCGGCCACTCCCCCCTAGTTCATCGCGATAGGTCTGGGCGGGCTGCACCCAGGCCGCCGGCCAGCGTTCGCCACCGGGGATGTTGGGGCCATTGGCGTAGGCGTCGTTCCAGTCGGAAATCTGATGAAAGATCATGCGGGTCGGTTTCCGTTTGGTCTTGAGTAGCCGGCGCAGGCGCCTACGATCAGGATTCAGTTGGGTGATATCTACTCACATCGGCCGCCTGCAGGACAAGTCCAAAAGTATTTTAGACATATAACTTATGGGCTTGAAACAATTCGCCGCCATGCGAGTATCCGCCGCCTGCGAACGAGGCCAATGATGACCGATTTCACGCGAACGCGATCCCTGTTCCATATGCCGGATGGCGTCATCTATCTCGACGGCAACTCGCTCGGTCCCCTCCCCGTTGCGGCGACCGATCGCGTCCGCAGCATGATGTCCGAGCAATGGGGGAAACAGCTTATCAGGGGCTGGAACAGCGCCGGCTGGATGGCTCAGCCGCGCCGCATCGGAGATCGCGTCGGCCGGCTGATCGGCGCGCCTGAAGGCACCTTGGTGATCGGCGACACCCTGTCGATCAAGGTCTATCAAGCGCTTGCCGCAGCGCTCGAACTCAATTCCAGCAAGCGTGTGATTCTGTCGGACAACGGCAACTTTCCAACCGACCTCTATATGGCCGAAGGTCTGCTCAGATCGCTCGACAAGGGATACACGCTCAAAATTGTCGCCCCCGAGGAAGTCGAAGACGCCATCGACGCAACGATTGCGGTGCTGATGCTGACCGAGGTCGACTATCGCACCGGCCGCCTTCACGACATGAAGGCCTTGACGCAGAAAGCGCACGCCGCCGGCGCATTGACGGTTTGGGACCTCGCCCACTCCGCGGGAGCCATCCCGGTCGACGTGTCAGGTGCCAAAGCCGACTTCGCGGTCGGCTGCACCTACAAATATCTCAATGGTGGTCCCGGCGCGCCGGCCTTCATCTATGTCGCACCTGACCATGCCGACATGGCGCGGCCGGCACTTTCCGGATGGATGGGGCATCAGGCGCCGTTTGCCTTCGATCTTGATTACCGGGCCGGCGCCGGCATCGAACGGATGCGGGTTGGAACGCCTCCCGTCATTGCGATGGCCGCGCTCGACGCAGCGCTCGATGTCTGGGAGGGCGTCAGCATGAACGAGGTCCGCAAGGCGTCGATCGCGCTGGCCGATCTGTTCATCCGCGAAGTCGAAGCCCGCTGTCCGGAGTTGACGCTGGCCTCGCCGCGGGACGGCAACAAGCGCGGCAGCCAGGTGTCGTTTCGCCACCCGAGCGGTTACGCGATCATGCAGGCGCTGATCGCGCGCGGCGTGATCGGCGATTTTCGGGCTCCCGACGCAATCCGCTTCGGCTTTACGCCGCTCTACATCGGCGAGGCCGAAATTCGCGCGGCTGTCGATGCGATCGAGGACGTCGTGAACAATCGCCGCTGGGATGCCGCGGAGTATCGCAAAATGGCTGTCGTGACATGACCGAAAAACCCGTGACCGAAAAACCCTTGACCGAAAAACCTTTGGACCCCTCCCGCGAGGGAGCCCAGATGTCGTTCGACGGGCGGATGTCCTACAGTGATTACCTGCATCTGGAACGCGTATTGGACGCGCAGGAACCGCTTTCGGATGCGCATGACGAACTTCTGTTCATCATACAGCATCAGACCTCCGAACTCTGGATGAAGCTGGCGATCCACGAAATCCGCTCCGCCATCAAGGCCATCCACAACGACAAGCTCCAACCCGCGTTCAAGATGCTGTCGCGCATCGCCCGAATCTTCGAGCAGCTCACGGGCGCCTGGGATGTTTTGCGGACGATGACGCCGAGCGAGTACACCGAATTTCGCGACCAGCTCGGCCAATCGTCAGGCTTCCAGTCGTACCAGTACCGGGCGATCGAATTCCTCGCCGGCAACCGCAATGTTGCAATGCTTGGCCCTCATGCCCACCGCGGCGACATCGTCGCGAAGCTGGAGGAGATTCTGAGCCAGCCCAGTCTCTACGACGAAGCCCTGCTTCTGCTGGCGCGCAACGGCTTCGACATCGGCGAAGATGCGCATCGAACGGATTGGCGCCTGACGCGGACCGCAAATGACAAGGTGCTGGCTGCCTGGAAGACCGTCTACGCATCTCCCGACAAACACTGGATGCTGTACGAGCTGGCCGAAAAACTGGTCGATTTCGAAGACTATTTTCGCCGCTGGCGCTTTAACCACGTCACGACGGTCGAGCGCATTATCGGCCTAAAGCGCGGAACCGGCGGTACGTCGGGCGTTTCCTATTTGCGCAAGATGCTCGAGGTCGAACTCTTTCCGGAGCTTTGGAAAGTAAGAACGGAGCTTTAGGCCCTAGCCGAGCTTCGGATGCGTCATGAATTCCTCGATGATCTCCGCTGGCGGCTTGACGAATTCCCCCGCGCGACTGACGCCGAGGCCGGTGAGACGGCGAAGTTTTACCGCCATTTCAGCCATCTTCACCACGATCGGTATTCCGTTGATGACAGGCGCGCCGTCGATCGCGTGATTGCGGAGCGCAGCAAACAGCAGCATCGGGATGCCGCCGCCCGGGATCAGCACTTCGACACCCTTGGCCACCAGCGGCCGCGCCTGTTCGGCGAACAGCTCTTCGACCTCACGCGCCAGCGCTTCCGATTCATAGGCCTTCAAGATCTGCCCCGGCTCGAACGTCATGGCGTGGGTGCCCGCAACGCGGCGCTCCAGCCCGTATTTAGTGATCTGGTGATGGAACCAGGGAATGTAGCGGGGATTGATCGTGATGATGCCGCTGCGTTGGCCGAGCTGGCAGCCGTGGAGCATCGACGATTCGCCGAGCGCCAGAACCGGAATATCGACCACCGAGCGGGCTTCGTATAAACCCGCATCCTGGAAGTGGCCGATCACGAAGGCATCGTACCCCTCGCGTTCAGCCCGCACCGCATTGCAGATCACTTCGCGCGCACAACGGAATTCGACGATGGCGTGGGCATAGGAATCGTGCGGCGTAATGCCCTTGATGTCGATCGTGGTGCCGGGCTCGACAACGTCATCGAGATGTTTGCGCAAACGATCCCAATAGGTCTTGCCGTTCTCGTAGTCGACGTAGCTCTGATACCAGATGCGGATCGGCTTCATGGCAGGCGTCTCCTTCCGCGCGCGTCCCTAAGGACGGCGCGGCGTTTGATGAATGCGGCGCGATCGTCGGGGCCGTGGCTCAGCCCAGCAGTTTCCACTGCCCCTTCTCGAGCGTGACGATGACGCGAGCGCGTTCGTCGACACCGGAATTGTCGTTCTGGGTATAGTTGTAGACGCCATGCGAGCCCACCACGTCCTTGGTGCGGTAGAGCTCATCGCGCAACGCCGCGCGGAAGGCAGGCGTGCCGGGCGGTGTCGACGCGAGCGCGCGCTTGGCCGCGGCGGCGAAAACCAGCCAGCCGTCGAAGGAATAGGCCGAGAAGGCGTCGGTCGATGCCACGTTGTTGGCCTTGAGGTGAGCGGCGCGGAATTCCAGACCGACCTTCTTCACCGGATTGCTGTCGGGCAATTGTTCGGCGACGATCACCGGCCCGGTCGGCGCCAGAACGCCTTCGACCGCAGCACCACCGACCCGGATGAAGTCAGGGTTGATCAGGGCATGCGTGCCGTAGATCGGGCCGCGAAAACCGCGCTCGCGCAGCGCCAAAAACGGCAGCGCCCCCGGCGTTCCCGAACCGCCGGTCATGACGGCATCGGGCTGGGCGGCCATGATCTTGAGCGTTTGTGCGGTCACCGTGGTATCGGGACGCGCATAGCGCTCGTCTGTCAGGATCTTGATGCCAATGGGCGCGGCCGTCTTGGACAGCGCGTTGAAGACGAGATCGCCCCAGGCGTCGCTGAAGCCGATATAGCCGAGGCTCTTGATGCCGGCTTTTTGCATTTGCGCGACCACCGCCGCGACCATCAGCGGTGGCGGTTGCGGAATCGAAATCGCCCAGAATCCCCCGTCACCCTTGCCCGCCGTCGGCGGAAGCGGCGAGATGGAAACGAACGGCACCTTCTGCTCGCCGGCGACCGCCGCCATCGCGACCGATCCCGGCAGGCCCGACGTCCCGATCAACAGGTCGACCTTTTCTTCTTCGACTAGCTTGCGGGCATTGCGCGTGGAAGCCGATGGATCGCCGCCATCGTCCATCTGGACCAGCCTGATCTTATGGCCTTCGATCGTGTCGAGGTAAGCCATGGCAGCGGCAATGCCCCTTGAATAGGGAATGCCGATGGAGGCGCCCGGTCCGGTCTGACCGGTCACGAAACCAACGGAGATGGGAGCGGACTGCGCCCGAAGGATCGCGGGAGCCGCGACGAAACCGGAGAGTGCTGCACCGCCGACGAGAACGTTTCGGCGCGAAATCATCTGTCTGCTCATCGTCGCTACCTCCTGTTGGGCCGCCGGTCAGTCGACGGGGGCCGGGCTACTGAAGAAGTGGGAGACCGGAGCGATGGCAGGCCGACGGCGGCACGGCCGCCGGTTCGTCCCCGCGTCGTGGCTTGATTTACTGTTCACAGCCGCGCCATCCGCCATTCCGGACAAAAATTGTTTTAGACATAAAATATAAAAGCGTGCAGTATGGCCCCAGTCAAGAGGCAATTCACATGATCAACTTACCGATTAAAGTTGCAATTCATGCCTTATGGCCGAAGGCCGAGGGTGTCGCCGATCTGGCTCGACAGGATCGTGCTGGCCTGATCGTAGAGACCGGTCATCACATGGAGGATCGAGGTCGCCTGCTGCAGTGCGTCCTGGGTGCCCGACATGCTGCCGACCAGACGCACCAGTGTGTCGCGCCGGTGCTGCAGATAAGCGTCGACGATGGCACGGCCGGGCTCGGTGGGCACGTAAGTGGTGTTGCGGCGCGAGGCTCCATTGCTCGCTTTCTCGATAAAGCCCAGGGAAAGCAGCTTTTTCAGCCCGTATTGCAGGTTGGCAAGGTCATCGCGATGCAGAAGCCGCGCCACATCGCTCAGGCCCTTCGGCGTGCCATTGAGATGAAGCACATGCAGGATCGAGGCCTCCGTACCGCCCAGCGCGTTCGTTGGCATGGCGCCCAGACAGTCGCGCCGCCAGCGCGCGAACGCCGAACCGAAATGCCAGGCGGCATATTCGAACGCGTTCACGGTCTGCTCGATCGGCGAAATTTCGGCGGCCGGCTCCGAGACTACTGCCGTTATTTGTGCCGAAACTGCTTGTTTTTTGGCCACAGAATGCCTCCTCAAATATCAATTTCAAACAGCAATTTAATGTATTAACCTGACTAATCAAGGTGCTGGATCGCATGATGACTGAAATCGCCATCATTCTGCTGCTCGATGGGATCGCCAATGGAGCGATCTATCTGCTGGCGGGCCTCGGCCTCGTGCTGATCTTTTCGGTCACCCGCGTCGTGTTCGTGCCGTTCGGCGATATCACGGCGTTCTGCGTACTCTCGATCGCCGCGTTCGAACTTGGCCGGGTGCCAGGCACGATCTGGGTGGTCGCGATCCTGGCCGTCATCGCAACCGTTGTCGATGCGGCCGGTCATTACCGGTCAGGCGAACACGCGCGGATCCCGCGTTCGATATTCATGTATGGCCTGCTGCCGCTTATTCCCTGCGTACTGGCCTGGGTCGCCGCATCGTACGCCCTGCCCCAGGCGGTGCAGATCATCCTTGCGCTGGTGCTCGTGCTGCCGATCGCCCCGCTGCTCGACCGCATCGCGTTCCGGCCCGCCGCCGATGCTTCCGTGCTGGTTCTGCTCATCATCGCGCTGGCGGTTCATTTCGCGATCAGCGGACTGGGCCTGATGGCCTTTGGCGCCGAAGGATTCCGCATTCGTCCCTTGGTCAATGGCATCTACAGCTTCGGCGGCGTCATCGTATCGGCGCAGGTCCTGCTGATGCTGGTCACCGCCGCCCTGCTCAGCCTGCTGTTCTTCCTATTCTTCGAGCGCTCGATGTCGGGCCGGGCGCTGCGCGCGACCGCGGTCAACCGCATCGGCGCCCGGCTCGTCGGTATCCGGCCGGCACGCACCGGCACCATCGCCTATTTCATTGCCTCGCTGCTCGCCGGCGTCTCCGCCATCCTGATCGGCCCGACCACGACGATCTATTACGATTCCGGTTTCATGATCGGGCTGAAGGCTTTTATCGGCGCCATCATCGGCGGCTTCACCAGCTATCCGATCGCAGCTCTCGGCGCCGTGTTTGTCGGCATCATGGAAAGCTTCGCCTCGTTCTGGAGCAGTTCCTACAAGGAAGTGATCGTGTTCGGCCTGCTGATCCCGGTGCTGCTCTGGCAGTCCTGGAAATCAGCCGGGCATGCCGATGAGGAAGGCGAGGAAATGGAAATGCCCGACGCGATCACGCTGATCGCGCCGCTTCGCATCGGCCTTCTCAGCGCCGCCGTCATCGCCCTGCTCATCGCCCCTGCACTGCTCGGCAGCTTCGCCATTACGCTTCTCAACTATATCGGCATCTCCGCGCTGGTCGCGCTCGGGCTGGTGTTGCTGACCGGTATCGGCGGCATGACGTCTTTCGGGCAAGCCGCCTTTGTCGGCATCGCCGCCTATGCGACGGCCTGGGCGACCGTGACGCTCGATTTGTCGCCGTGGATTGGATTGCTGCTGGCGCTGGCAATGACCGGGCTTGCGGCGCTCGCGATCGGCGCGCTGACGCTGCGGCTAGGCGGGCATTTTCTCTCGCTCAGCACAATCGCCTGGGGCATCTCGATCTATTTCCTGTTCGGCAATGTCCCGGGCCTCGGGCAGAACACCGGCATGGCCGGCATCCCGCCGATCACCATCGCCTCGGTCTCATTGATTTCCTCGCAAATGATCTTCTACCTGATCTGGCTGATGGTCGGGCTCGCCATGCTGGCCAGCGCCAATCTGCTCAATTCGCGCGAGGGCCGTGCGATCAGAAGCCTGCGCGGCGGCGGCATTCTGCTGGCGAGCCTCGGCGTCAACATCTTCCGAATTCGCCTTGTTACCTTCGTGATCGCGGCCCTGCTCGCCGGATTGGCCGGCTGGCTCTATGCGCACATGAACCGGTTCATCAGCCCCGCCCCGTTCGACGTCAAGCCCGGCATCGAATACCTGCTGATGGCGATGGCGGGCGGCGCCGGCCATATCGCGGGCGCAGTTGCCGGTTCCGCCTTGATCACGCTGCTCAAGAACTGGTTGCAGGATGTGCTGCCGCTGGTGACGAAGAACCCGGCGCAATTCGAGATCATCGCCTTCAGCGTTCTCCTTGTCCTGCTGCTGCAGAATGCCCGGGGCGGCCTCATCGCGTTCATCGCCAAGCACCTGCCCAAGGGCACGCGCCCGGCGCCTGCGGCCGCCGAGGCGATGCCGCGCCGCGCGTTGCCGGAAAATGGCACGCTGATTCTGAACGTCGAAAACGCCGTGAGGACGTTTGGCGGACTGACCGCCGTCAACAAGGTGAGTTTTGATCTCAAGGCCGGTGAGATCCTGGGCCTGATCGGTCCGAACGGCGCCGGCAAGAGCACGATGTTCAACCTCTTGACCGGCGCGTTGCAGGCCAACGCCGGCCGGATCAGTTTCCTGGGCGAGGACATCACGTACCGTCCACAGATGGAAATCGCACGCATGGGCATCGCGCGCACGTTTCAGCACGTGAAGCTGCGGCCGAACATGAGCCTGATCGACAACGTCGCGCTCGGCGCCTATGCGCGCACCGCGACCGGTTTCCTGAAGAGCGCGCTTCGCCTCGATCGCACCGAAGAGCGGCGGACGCTGCACGAGACCCAGCGGCAGTTGCAGCGCGTTGGTCTCGGCGACAAATCTTACGAACTCGCCGGCAACCTTCCGCTCGGCGGACAGCGCATCCTCGAAGTTGCCCGCGCGCTGGCGGCCGATCCCGTGCTGGTGGTGCTGGATGAGCCGGCCGCAGGCTTGCGGCCGCCCGAGAAGGAAGCGCTTGCCAAGGTCTTGCGCCAGATTCGCGATGAAGGCGTCACGATCCTGATCGTCGAGCACGACATGGATTTCGTCATGGGCCTGGTCGACCGGCTGGTGGTCATGGAGTTCGGCTGCAAACTGGTCGAGGGAAATCCGGCAGCGGTCCGCGCCGATCCGAAGGTGCAGGAAGCCTATCTCGGAGGCGTATTATGAGCGCGATGCTCGAAATATCAGATCTTCATGTGGCTTACGGCAAGGTCGAAGCCGTACGCGGCGTTTCGCTATCGCTGCAGAGAGGCCAGATCGTCACGGTGATCGGGCCGAACGGCGCGGGCAAGACCACCCTGCTTGCGGCCACCATCGGCCTTTTGCCATCGCGCGGCCGGCTTATCTTCGAAGGCCAGGATTTGTTGAAGCTCGACGTCGAGGCGCGTGTCGAGCACGGCTTCTGCCTGGTGCCGGAGACGCGGGAGCTGTTCGGAGAGTTGACGGTCTACGACAATCTCGTGCTCGGGGCCTACCCGCGCCGTTCGGATCGCGCCTTCGTCGCCCGCGCGCTTGAGGAGACGTATGGACGCTTTCCACGCCTTGCCGAACGTCGTTCCCAGCGCGCCGACACGCTTTCCGGTGGCGAACGCCAGATGCTCGCGCTTGGCCGCGCGCTGATGTCGGCGCCGCGGCTCCTGATGCTCGACGAGCCCAGCCTCGGCCTCGCGCCGCTGATCGTGCGTGACATCCTGCGCATCGTCGCTGGCCTGCGCGATGCCGGAGTCTCGATCCTGCTGGTTGAGCAGAATGCGAAGGCGGCGCTTGAAATCGCCGACTACGGCTATGTGCTGGAAACCGGCGAAATCGTGCTCGACGGTGAAGCCGCTAGCCTGCTCGGCGATGCCCGCGTGCAGGCAACTTATCTGGGCGGAGGGCATTGACCGCCATGGCAAACCGCATTGCAAGTTACGACGGGGTCGCCGTCGCGGTACCCGTCACCGTGCCCTATGAGCGCTTCTCCATCCGCGGCGCGCACTGGTTCATCGCCCGCGCGCTGAAGGCCCTGGTTGATGGCGCCGGGATTTCCAAGGATGAAATCGACGGCCTGTGCGTGGGGAGCTTCACGCTGGCGCCCGACAGCGCCGTCGGCCTGACCCAGCATCTCGGCCTTTCGCCGCGCTGGCTCGATCACGTGCCGATGGGCGGCGCATCCGGCATTGTCAGCCTCCGCCGCGCCGCGCGCGCCGTCCAGGCGGGTGACGCCGAGATCGTTGCCTGCATTGCCGGCGACACCAACCACGTCGACAGCTTCCGGCTCAGCACGGCGACCTTCAGCATGTTTGCGCAGGACGCGGTCTATCCCTATGGCGCCGGTGGGCCCAATACCAGTTTCGCCTTCCTCACCGCCTATTACATGCGCACCTATGGCGCGAAGCCTGAGGATTTCGGCAAGCTCTGCGTCGCGCAGCGTTCCAACGCGTTGCAATTCCCCCATGCGCTGTTCAAGAAGCCTTTGACCCTGGACGAGTATCTTAACGCCCGACCGGTGGCCGACCCGCTTCGGCTGTTCGATTGCGTGATGCCTTGCGCCGGCGCCGAAGCCTTTCTTGTCATGAGCGAAGACCGGGCCCGGCGCCTCGGATTGCCGCACGCGCGGCTGCGAGGTGCCATCGAGCGGCACAACGCATTCCCTGATGATCCCGTGCAACACCGGGGCGGCTGGGCAATGGACCGCGACCGCCTGTACGAAAGCGCAGGCATCGGGCCTGAAGACATCGACCTGCTCGAGGCCTATGACGATTATCCTGTGATCTGCGTGTTGCAGATCGAGGATCTCGGCTTCTGCGGCAAGGGCGAAGGGCCGGACTTCATTCGTCGCCACACATTCGAAGCGAACGGCAGCTTTCCCTTCAACACATCGGGTGGACAATTATCTGTCGGCCAGGCCGGTGCCGCCGGCGGCACGCTCGGAATCGTCGAAGCGCTCCGGCAGGTCACGGGACAGTCGCTTGGCGCGCGGGTCGAGAACGCCCGTCATGCGCTGGTCTCCGGATTCGGCATGATCAACTTCGACCGGGGACTATGCACCGGCGCCGCCATTCTCGCCGCAACATGATTGGGACTTGATGATGAGTGAAACAATCAAACGGCCCAAGCGCAAGAACCCGATCCTGAAGACGCGCGCGCCGACACTGCCGCCGGACCGCCGCAGCCGCATTGCGCTCGGCCTCGTTCGCGGCGCAGCACTTGGTAACCTCGAACTGCAATGCTGCGCGGCCTGCGGCGCCGTGCAATATCCGCCGCGCGAGGCCTGCGTTCGCTGTCTGTCGGCCGAACTCGAATGGACCGTGATGAGCGGACGGGGCGAACTCGTCAGTGAGACCACGTTGCATCATTCCCAGGAACTGTTCTTTCGCGAGCGCATGCCCTGGCGACTTGGACTGGTCCGCCTGGCCGAAGGCGTCAGCCTCGTCGTCCACCTCGACGCGCGCTGTGGCCCGGCGCCGTCTCCGGTCATAGTGGAGGCGGTGCTCGACCGCGCCGGCCAGGCCGCACTCGTCGCCAAGCCGGATGGTGGCAATACCGCCCTCGCCGACGAGCCGAAGCTGCGCAATTTCACGTCGGATCCGAGATTCCGCAAAGTGCTGGTCACCGACGCCAAATCGGCGGTCGGCCAGGCTGTCGTGAAAGCGGTGCTGGAGGCCGGCGCCGATCTCGTCTGGGCCGGCCATTGCGAACCCTGGAAGAACCCGCCAGGCTGGCCGGCGATCGCCGAGCTACCCAAGGTGACGCTGGTCCCGCTCGATGTCACCGACACCAAGTCGGTCAATGAGCTTGCCGCCGAACTCGGCTTCAAGGTCGACATCGTGATCAACACATCAGAACATCATCGCACGTTTGGCATTTTCGGCCGTGCCGGCGTCGAAACCGCACGGGCGGAGATGGAGACCAATTGCTTCGGCCTGTTGCGGCTGGCCCAGGCGTTCGGTCCGGTGATGCAGTCGCGCGGCGCCGATGGCGAAACCAGCGCGGTGGCCTGGGTCAATCTGCTGTCGATCTATGCGCTGTCCAATTTTCCGCAGCACGCGACCTATTCGGCGTCGATGGCCGCGGCCCTTTCGGTCGCGCAGGCGCTGCGCGCCGAAATGCGCGTCGCCGGCATCAGGGTCGTCAACATCTTTCCGGGTCCGATCGACGACGAATGGAATCAGCTGCTGCTGCCGCCGAAATTGGCGCCATCGGCGGTCGCCCGCGCCATCGTCGGCGCGCTCAAAGGATCGGTCGAGGACGTCTATCCCGGCGATATCGCGCAGGACTGGCTCGCCCGTTTCCGCGACAATCCCAAGGCACTGGAACGGGAGCTTGGCCGATGAAACCGCACGATCCAGCGCCCGGCATGGAAATTCTCGCAGGCTTCACCACGGCGCTCGCCACCGGCGCGATCCGCATCATCGATCTGACGCAGACGCTTGGTCCGGATTTTCCGAGCATCGTGATGCCGCCGGAAATAGGCCAGAGCCGCGCCTTCCGCATGGAAGAAATTTCGCGTTACGACGAACGCGGCGGCGCCTGGTACTGGAATAATTTGTCCTTTGGCGAACATACCGGCACGCATTTCGACGCCCCGATCCACTGGGTCTCGGGCCGCGACCTTCCCAACAGCTCCACCGATACGATCCCGGTTGCCGATTTCATCGCGCCCGCCGTGGTCATCGACTGCTCGAAGGAATCCGCACAGGATGCCGACTTCCTGCTGACGCCGGATTTCATCAAGGCCTGGGAAGCCGTGCACGGCAAAATCCCGCCGCGGTGCTGGGTGCTGATGCGCACCGACTGGTCGAAGAAGACCGATCCGGCGGCCTATCAGAATTTCGACGACGTCGGGCAGCACACACCGGGTCCCGATCCTGACGCCGTGCGTTTCCTGCTCAATGAGCGCGACGTGCTCGGCTTCGGCACCGAAACCATCGGCACCGATGCGGGCCAGGCGGCGCATTTCCTGCCTCCCTATCCGTGCCACTACTACATGCACGGTGCCGGACGCTATGGCCTGCAATGCCTGACGAATCTCGACCTGCTGCCACCGACCGGCAGCTCGCTGATCGCGCCGCCGCTGAAGATCCAACAGGGCAGCGGCAGCCCATTGCGCGTGCTGGCGCTGGTGCCTTCAAATCATGCGGGAGCGCCCCGCTCGTGAGCCTCCATGCGCCCGGCATGATTCCGCTGCCGCCGGAAGACCGGACGCTGCCGCGCATGCTCGAGATTCAGGCCGGAAGCCACGGCGACCGGACCTTGGTCTCGTGCGCAACTGATTCATGGACGTTCCGCGAGGCGCGCGACATCGCGGCCGGCCGTGCCGCGACGTTGCGCGCTGCCGGCGTTTCGGCCGGCGACCGGGTCGCGATCCTCTGCTCCAATCGCCTCGAAATGCTGGAGATCGTTTTGGGGTGTGGCTGGATCGGCGCCATCGCTGTCCCGATCAACACCGCCGCGATGGGACCGCAGATCGGTTACTACCTGTCGAATAGCGGTGCACGGCTGTTCGCGATCGAGGCGCAATTCGTCGAACGCCTGGCCCATGTCCCCGAAGGCATGGCCTCACTTGGTTCGATCTGGGTGATCGGCGCCGATGCCCCGCCCAAGGGTGCAGCGCCGTTGATGGAAGCCATGCCGCCACGCGCAGCCCCGATTTCGGCAGCGCCCGTCAGCCCCGGCGACACGCTCGCGATCATCTATACCAGCGGCACCACCGGTCCATCCAAGGGCGTGATGTGCCCGCATGCACAATATTATTGGTGGGGCATCCACTCCGGCCGCATGTTTGGCCTGACGGCAGACGACGTGCTTTGCACGACCCTGCCGCTGTTCCATATCAATGCCCTCAATACTTTCGCGCAGGCGCTTCTCAGCGGCGCGCACATGGTCCTCGAACCGCGTTTCTCGGCCTCCGGTTTCTGGCCAGCCATGATCCGCAACGAAGCAACGGTGATCTATCTGCTCGGCGCCATGGTGCCGATCCTGCTGGCGGGTGAACCGCGAGCGGACGAACGCGGGCACAAAGTCCGCACCGGGCTCGGACCAGGGGTTCCGGCTAATCTCGGCGCGACATTCGCTGCGCGCACTGGCGTTACACTGCTCGAAGGTTACGGCTCGACCGAAACCAATTTCGTCATCGGCGCATCGCCGGAAACGCAGAAGCCGGGAACCATGGGCCGTATCATCGATGGTTTTCAGGCCCGCGTCGTCGATATCAGCGACGTTGAATTGCCGGATGGCGAGGCCGGTGAGCTGGTGCTGCGCGCCGACGAGCCGTTTGCGTTCGCGAGCGGCTATTTCGGCATGGCCGAGAAGACCGTGGAAGCCTGGCGGAATCTCTGGTTCCATACCGGCGATCGGGTTATCCGTGACGAGAACGGCTATTTCCGCTTCGTGGACCGGCTCAAGGACGCGATTCGCCGCCGCGGCGAGAACATCTCGTCCTATGAGGTCGAGCAGGTGCTGCTGGCTCACCCTGACATCGAGATGACGGCGGTCTTTCCCGTGCGCTCGGAACTTGCCGAGGATGAAGTGATGGCCGCGATCGTGGTGCGGCCGGGAGCGGCGATCCCGCCCGTCGAACTGATGCAATTCTGCGCCCTGCGTCTGCCCTATTTCGCGGTGCCTCGCTTCATCGATTTTGTCGCGGACCTGCCACGGACGGAGAACGGCAAAATCCGGAAATACGAGTTGCGCGAGCGCGGCGTGACCGCGTCGACCTGGGATCGCGAAGCGGCCGGCTACCGGCTGAAGCGGGGTGCCGTGTAATGGATAATTATTTGACACTTAAAATATGTCGGCTTAGCATTTTTACCGATCCGACACCGGGCCGTCATTGGCGACGACCCCAGTCGAGATGGCACGGCTCGCCGCCATCGCCCAAGCCGAAGGAAATGCGTCATGGCTGAACGCTCTTTCGCCCGAGAGGTCCAGGACCTCAAACTAGGCAACGGGGATGTCTTCCACGGCGAGGGGATTCTGGCCATCACCAAGGCGCTGCTGCAGTCCGGCGTCGGCTATGTCGGCGGCTATCAGGGCGCGCCGATCTCGCATCTGATGGACGTGCTGGCGGATGCGCAGGACATTCTCGGCGATCTCGGCGTTCACTTCGAAACGTCGGCGTCCGAGGCGGCCGCAGCCGCGATGCTTTCCGCATCCGTGATGTATCCGATCCGCGGCGCCGTCACCTGGAAATCGACCGCCGGCACCAACGTCGCCTCCGATGCGCTGGCTAATCTCGCCTCCGGCGGCGTCACCGGCGGCGCGTTGATCGTGCTCGGCGAAGATTATGGGGAAGGCTCCTCCATCATGCAGGAGCGCAGCCACGCCTTTGCGATGAAATCCCAGATTTGGCTGCTCGATCCCCGCCCCAACCTCGAATCCATCGTGAAAGCGGTGGAGGACGGATTTGAGCTGTCGGAGGCGACCAATACGCCCGTGATGCTCGAAGTGCGCATCCGTTCCTGCCACGTCCATGGCCGCTTTGTCGCCAAGGACAACAAGCGCCCCGAATTCACGCTGGCCCAGGCGCTGGAAAATCCGCGGCGGGATACCAACCGCATCGTGCTGCCGCCGGCCGCCTACCAGCACGAGAAGGAAAAGATCGAACAGCGCTGGCCGGCCGCAATCGCGTTCATCAAGGCGCGCAAGCTCAACGAGGTATTCGAAGGCGACATCGACGACGTAGGTATTATCCTGCAAGGCGGCATGTACAATGGCGTGATCCGCGCGCTGCAGGGCCTTGGCCTGGCGGACGTCTGGGGCAACACCCGCATTCCGCTCTACGTGATGAACGTGACCTACCCCTTGATCGACGACGAGCTGATCGACTTCTGCCAATCGAAGCGCGCGGTGCTGATGGTTGAGGAAGGCCAGCCTGATTACATCGAACAGGCCCTGCACAAGGTGCTGCGAAAGGCTGATGTCTCTACGAAGATCTACGGCAAGGGCGAGTTGCCGATCGGCGGCGAATATACCGCAGCCGTGATGGCGGCGGGGCTTCGCAACTTCCTCACCGCTGCCGCGCCCGGCGCGCTGCCGGATCGGATCCGCGCCCCGAACGACCCATCGATGTCAGCGCACGACAAGGTCAAGGCCTTGGCCGAAGTGGTGCCGGCGCGTCCCGCCGGCTTCTGCACCGGCTGCCCGGAGCGGCCGATCTTCGCCGCGATGAAGCTCGTGGAAAAGGACCTCGGGCCGCATCATGTCGCGGCCGATATCGGCTGCCATTTGTTCTCGATCCTGCCGCCGTTCAACATCGGGGCGACAACGATGGGCTATGGCCTCGGCCCGGCCTCGGCGTCCGCGTTTAACGTGAAGGCAGACAAGCGTTCGATCGCTATCATGGGCGACGGCGGCTTCTGGCACAACGGCCTGACCAGCGGCATCGGCAATGCGGTCTACAACCAGCATGACGGCGTCATCCTGGTGGTCGACAATCATTATTCCGCGGCCACCGGCGGCCAGGACATCCTGTCGTCACGCGCCGACAATAAATCGCGCTCGACCAACCACCCGATCACCGAGGCAGTCAAAGGCATCGGCGCCAAATGGGTCCGCCAGATCGACCACACCTACGACGTCGCCAAGATGCGCGACACGCTGAAGGAAGCGCTTACAAGCACCGACAAGGGACCGAAGATCATCGTCGCCTCGTCCGAATGCATGCTGAACAAGCAGCGCCGGATCAAGCCGCTGTTCAACAAGGCCGTAAAGGGTGGCGAGCGCGTCGTGCGCGAGCGCTTCGGTGTCGATGAGGACGTCTGCACCGGCGACCATGCCTGCATCCGGCTGTCCGGCTGCCCCTCGCTTTCGGTGAAGCACACCGACGATCCCCTGAAGGACGATCCGGTGGCGGCGATCGACAACAGCTGCGTCGGCTGTGGCAATTGCGGTGAGGTGGCGGAGGCCGCCTTACTGTGCCCGTCATTCTACCGCGCGGATATCATCCACAACCCGAACGGATTCGATCAGTTCATGGCGAAACTGCGCGGCGGCATTATCGGTTTCCTGCAGCGACGCCGCGACCGGCGCCGTCTCGCTCTGGTTTGAGGGCATGACCGAATGAACATCATGCTGCAGCCCCCCGCCATCGATCTGACCCGACCGCTTTCGATCGCCGTGCTCGCGATGGGCGGCCAGGGCGGCGGCGTGCTGGTCGACTGGATCGTGGCACTGGCGGAAAGCCAGAACTGGATTGCGCAATCCACCTCAGTGCCCGGTGTCGCCCAGCGCACCGGCGCGACCATCTATTATGTCGAGATGATCCCTGCCCGCGCCGATGCCGCCTACCCGGTGCTGTCGCTGATGCCGGTTCCCGGCGAGGTCGATGTCGTGGTCGGCGCCGAACTGATGGAAGCCGGCCGCGCCATCCAGCGCGGCCTCGTCACGCCAGACAAGACCACGCTGATCGCCTCGTCGCATCGTTCCTTCGCGGTCCAGGAGAAGCTCGTGCCCGGCGACGGCATCAGCGATTCCAGCAAGGTATATGAGGCCGCAGAGGCCACCGCGAAACGTTTTGTCGCCTTCGACATGGCTGTGCTTGCCGACAGCACCGGCAGCGCCATCTCGGCCGTGTTGTTCGGTGCGCTCGCCGGCAGCGGCGCCCTGCCGTTTGGCCGGGAAGCCTATGAAGCGACCATCCGCGCCGCCGGCATCGGCATCGAACCGAGCCTGCGCGCGTTCGCGGCGGGTTTTGAGCGCACCCAGGCGGATGCCGCAACCGCGACGCCGCCCGCGCCGCCCAAGCCTGCTTCAGCCGGCAAGCTGTATCCGGCGCTCGCACCGATCGGCGACTCCGCCTTCGATGCACTCGTCACCGACGCAAGCACGACTTTCCCCACGTCCCTGCACGGCATCATCGCTGCAGGCTTGCGCAAGGTCGTCGATTTTCAGGACGTCGGCTATGGCCGGGAATACCTCGATCTCGTCGCAGGCTTTATGCGCCTGGAACGCGGCAGCGATCCCGCATTGACGCGAGCGGCGGCAAAACATGTCGCCGTGGCCATGGCCTATGACGACGTCATCCGCGTTGCCGACCTCAAGACCCGCGCGAGCCGTTTCGAACGCGTCCGCAGCGAGGTTCTCGCAAAGCCCGATCAACTCGTCTACACCACCGAATTCATGCATCCGCGCATGGAAGAGGTCTTGGGCACGCTTCCCGCGGGCCTTGGCCTGTGGCTCGAAGGCAAGCCTGGCCTGTGCAAGACGCTCGACCGCCTCGTCAATCGCGGGCGGCGCGTGCAGACCGGCACCGTGCGCTGGTTCCTGCCGCTGTATGTGCTGGGTGGCCTGAAGCGCTTTCGCCGCGGCACGTTGCGCCATCAGCGCGAGGTCGCCCATCGCGATGCCTGGCTCGATCTTGCCCGCACGACCGCCGCAAAAGATTACGAGCTTGCCGTCGCCATTCTCGAGGCGCGTCGGCTGGTGAAGGGCTATTCCGACACCCACGCGCGCGGCGCCTCGAAATTCGACAGGGTGATCGCGGTTGCACCGCGTCTTGCCGGTCGCGCTGATGGCGGCCAATGGCTGCGCCGCCTTTGCAAGGCGGCACTCGCCGATGAAGAAGGTAAGGCGCTCGACGGCGCGCTTGCCACGGTTGAAACATTTCTGTGATTGATACGATGGACCAGTTCGACCTCACCGTGACCGATATCCACGCGGAAACCACGTTGATCCGCGCGATCAAGCTCGCCCGTCCGCACGCCGAGCCGCTGCCCTCCTGGGAGGCCGGCGCGCATGTCAAAGTACGCCTGCCCGATGGCAGCGAACGCTCCTACTCGCTGATCAACACCTCGCTCGATCCGGCAGCGACCACGCGCCCGCACGCCTACCGGCTCGGCGTGCGGCTGGAACAGCCGAGCCAGGGCGGCTCCCAATTCATGCATGCGCTCAAGGTCGGCGACGTTCTCTCGCTCGCCGCGCCACGGAATAACTTTCCGCTGGAGCCGGCGTCGAAACCGATCGTGCTTCTTGCCGGCGGCATCGGGGTGACGCCGGTGCTCTCGATGGCAACGACGCTCACCGCCAGCAAGCACCCCTACCGCTTCATCTATGCCGGCCGCTCGCGCGACCAGCTCGCCTTTCTCAGCGAAAGCGAGGCGCTGTGCGGCGAGCATTTGACCGTCCACACCGACGACGCCAACGGCATCTTCGACGTGAAGGGCCTGATGACCTCACTCACCGGCGACGAACCGCTGTACGTCTGCGGACCCAAGCCGATGATCGATACGGCGATCCAGAGCGCCAAGGATCTCGGCTGGGCCGACGGTCGCTTGCGGTTCGAGATTTTTGCCACCGCCGCCCCCCTCGCCGGTGACCAGCCCTTCGAAGTAGTGCTGAACAATTCCGGCAAGACCTTCCTTATTCCGCCCGACAAGACCATTCTCGCCGTGCTGATCGAAGCGGGTGAAGATCCCATGCATGATTGCCAGCGCGGCGATTGCGGCATCTGCCAGGTCAGCGTGATCGAAGGCACGCCGGACCATCGCGACTATATCCTGACCGATACCGAAAAGGCCGATGGCAAGGTCATGCAAATCTGCGTCTCGCGGTCGAAAAGCCCGCGGCTCGTGCTCGATCTTTGATTCCTGAGGAGGTGTTGATGGCCAGATATCGCGGAAATCTCGAAGCAATCAAAGGCCTCGTGCGCGAGACCGAGGTTCATCGCGACGTCTATATCGACGAGGAGGTTTTCCAGCTCGAAATGGAGCATGTCTTCGCCAACACCTGGGCCTATGTCGGCCATGACAGCCAGGTCGCGAAACCGGGCGACTATTACGGCACCACCATCGGCACCCAACCGATCCTGATGGTGCGCCACACCGACAACACCGTGAAGGTGCTGCACAATCGCTGCCCGCACAAGGGCACCCGCATCACCACCGAATCCTGCGGCAACACCGGAAAATTCTTCCGCTGTCCCTATCACGCCTGGAGCTTCAAGACCGACGGTTCGCTGCTCGCGATCCCCCTGAAGAAGGGTTACGAGAACACCGGCGTCGAACAGAGCCATGCCGGGCGCGGCATGAGCCCCGTCAAGCACGTGCACAATTATCGCGGCTTCGTTTTTGCAAAACTCAACGATGTCGGCCCCGGCTTCGAGGAATTTTTCGGCGACAGCCTGTCGAGCTTCGACAACATGGTCGACCGTTCCCCGGCCGGCCGGCTCGAAGTCGCCGGCGGCGTGCTGCGTTACATGCACAATTGCAATTGGAAAATGCTGGTCGAGAACCAGACCGACACCTGCCATCCCATGGTCGCGCATGAATCGTCGGCCGGCACCGCGATCGAGGTGTGGAAGAACGCGCCTCCCGGCGCCAAGAAGCCGATGGCGGTGGAGATCTACGCACCCTTCATGGCGCCCTACGAGTTCTTCGAGAACATGGGCATCCGCGTCTGGCCCAACGGCCACGGTCATACCGGTGTGCATCACTCGATCCATTCCGACTATTCAGCGGTGCCCGGCTATTTCGAGAAAATGACGGCAGCCCATGGAGAGGAACGCGCCAAGGCGATCCTGGGTGAGAACCGCCACAACACGGTGTATTTTCCCAACATCATGATCAAGGGACCGATCCAGCTGGTTCGCGTGTTCAAGCCGATCGCGGCCAACAAGACGCTGGTGGAAAGCTGGACCTTCCGCCTCGTCGATGCACCCGACATGCTGCTGGAACGTACCTTGATGTATAACCGGCTGATCAACGCGCCGACCTCCGTCGTCGGCCATGACGACCTCGAAATGTACGAGCGCGCGCAGGAAGGCCTGCATGTCGACGCCAATCAATGGGTCAATCTGCAGCGGCTCTACGACCCTTCCGAAATACCGGACACGACGGCCGTCACCAACGGCACCACCGAATGGCAGATGCGGAACCAGTTCCGCGCCTGGTCGAAATTCATGACGATGTCGATGTGAGTGCTGCCATGACCGCGCCCACCGACCAGCAATTGATAGATTTCGTCATTCGCGAAACCCGCTTGATCGACCAGCACCGTTTCGAGGAATGGCTCGACCTGTTCGCCGAGGACGGTTTTTACTGGATGCCGCTTGAATGGGGCCAGACCGATCCGCGGCTGACGACGTCGCTGATGTACGAGGACAAGCTGCTGCTCAAGATCCGCGTCGAGCGCCTCAAGGGAAATCGCACCTTCTCGCAGAAGCCCAAGAGCCGCTGTCATCATGTGCTGCAAACGCCGCAGGTCGACAGCCGCAACGAAGCATTGAACGAGTACGTCACCTGGACGCCGATGCATTATGTCGAGACCCGCCTCGATCAGCAGGACCTCTACGCCGCCTGGGCCACGCACACCTTGGCCGTGGTGGACGGCGCGCTCAAGATCAAGCTGAAGCGGGTCGACATCGTCAATTGCGATGCCGCCTTCGGCAACATCCAACTGTTCATGTGAGACGGTGATGCAGCTTCCGATCGAGGCTCCGGCAACCGTCTTCGAGGCTTTCGCGCGCGCCGCGGCGAGCCACGGCGACAAGCCATTTCTCGCCGTGCTGCCCGAAACGGCGCAGGCCTATAGCATCGCGGCCGGCGAGATCGGCTATGGCGAGGCGCTCGCGCGGATGGCGGCGTTGACCGACGCCTATCGCGCCAAGGGCTACGGAAGCGGCCATCGGGTCGGCATCCTCATGGAGAATCGCCCGGGCTTCTTCCTGCATTGGTTTGCGCTCAATGCGCTCGGCGTGTCGCTGGTACCCATCAATCCGGACATGCGCGCAGCGGAACTCGAATATCTGATCGGCCATTCCGAGGTCGTCGCGGCGGTCGTGATCCCTTCGCGTCAGGACGATGTCGCGGCCGCGGCCAAGGCGATCGGGCGCGACATTCCCGTCGTCGGGCCGGATGACGAACCGGCGGCGATCCACGCCTCAGCGCCGCAGCCGGGCACACCCGATCGCGACAGCGAATGCGCCCTGCTCTACACGTCCGGCACCACCGGCCGGCCGAAGGGCTGCGTGCTGCCGAACGAATATTTTCTTTACGCCGGCCACTGGTACGCCACGGTCGGCGGCTTGATCGCGCTGAACCATGGCTCCGAGCGGATGCTGACGCCATTGCCGGTATTCCATATGAATGCGATGGCCTATTCCGCAATGGCGATGGTGACCACCGGTGGCTGCCTGATTGTGCTCGACCGTTTCCACCCCAAGAGCTGGTGGGCCAGCGTCAAGGAAAGCCGTGCCACCATCGTGCATTATCTCGGCGTGATGCCGCCGATGCTGATGGGCGCCCCCGAAAGCGCCGACGACAAGCGCCATGACGTCCGCTTCGGTTTTGGCGCCGGTGTCGACAAGGCGCTGCACGATCCGTTCGAGGCGCGGTTCGGCTTTCCGCTGGTCGAGGCATGGGCGATGACCGAGACCGGTGCCGGCGCCGTGGTCGTCGCCTCCCAGGAACCGCGCCACACCGGCACGAGCTGCTTCGGCCGCCTCGGATCCGAACTCGAGGCTCGCATCCTTACCGATACTGGCGCAGACGCCGGTGTCGACGAGCCCGGTGAACTGCTGGTTCGTCATGCCGGCGCAGCGCCGCGCTACGGCTTCTTCCGCGAATATCTCAAGGACGCGGAAGCCACCGCGGAGGCCTGGGATGGCGGCTGGTTTCACACCGGCGACGTGGTGCGGCGCGGTCCGGATGGGTCGTTTCATTTCGTCGACCGCAAGAAGAACGTGATCCGCCGCTCCGGCGAAAATATCTCGGCGGTCGAGGTTGAGAGCGTGCTGATGCAGCACCCGGCCGTGAGGCAGGTTGCGGTGGCGCCTGCCCCGGACCCGGTGCGCGGCGACGAGGTCTTCGCCTGCGTGGTGAGCGAGGGAGCCTCCCCGGACGCCGCGGCACGCAAGCAGATCGCGGCCGATCTCGTCGCCTGGAGCCTGAGCCGCCTCGCCTATTACAAGGCGCCCGGCTATGTCGCGTTCGTGTCGGCGCTGCCGCTGACCTCGACGCAGAAAATCCAGCGCGGTGCGCTCAAGGAACTGGTTGCTGCGACGATCGGTTCTGATCAGTGCGTCGATACAAGGTCGCTGAAGAAGCGGCCGGTGCAGAAGGCCGGATGAGGGAATCATGAGCGAGCGCAACGTTGCCATCGTCACGGGCGCCAGCGGCGGCATCGGCCGGGCCATCGCCGAGGCGATGCTGGCCGCCGGACACCAAGTCATCTCGCTCGACCGGCGCCTGCCGGACTGGACGCACGCCAACCTCGAGCCGGTTCTGGTGGATCTGTTCGATCCGAAGGCGACGGCGGATGCGGCCCGGGATGTAGCCGCACGGCATGAAGTTTCACACATCGTCCACAATGCCGGGATCATCCGGCCCAATCTGATCGAACAGGTGACGCCAGACGACATCGCAGCGCTCAGCCAGCTCCATCTCGGCGCGGCCTTGACGCTGGTCCAGGCCGCGCTGCCCGGCATGAAGCAACGGCATTTCGGACGCATCGTCCTGATCGCCTCGCGCGCCGCGCTTGGCGCCGCCACCCGCACCGCCTATTCGGCAACGAAATCCGGCATGCTCGGCATGGCGCGGACCTGGGCGCTGGAGACGGCCGCCCATGGCATCACGGTCAATGTGGTGGCCCCTGGACCGGTCGAGACCGACATGTTCCACGAGGTCATTCCGCAGGGCAGCCCGAAGGTCGATCAACTCGCCCGCTCGATCCCGGTCGGCCGCATCGGCCGGCCGAACGATGTGGCGCGCGCCGTGATGTTCTTCTCGAGCCGCGATGCCGATTTCATCACCGGCCAGGCGCTCTATGTTTGCGGCGGCGCGAGTATCGGATCGATCGCGCTCTAGATTTTTTCACGCGCGGGGAATGGTCAAGGGCCGCGACTCCCGCGTCTGCGCCGCGAGGCGAACCGCGGCATTGGCGGCGCCAAATCCCTGGTAATCCCGCCGCTGGACGATCTCGAAGAAGAAGCGGTCATCGAAGGTGTGGGTGTAGACCTGGAAGAATTCGCCGTCGCCTTCGCGATCGTACAGAATCTGATTGTCGCGCAGGGCTGTCATGGTCGCGGCATCGAGATCGTATTTGGCTTCGATATCGTCATAATAATTGTCCGGAATCTTCAGGAAATCCGCACCGCGCGAGCGCATGTCCGCGACAGCTGTGAAAATATCGCTGCATGAAAATGCAATGTGCTGAACCCCGGAGCCGAAGAATTCGTTAATGAATCGGGCCGATAGCGTCCGCGTCGCCGACGAGCCGTTCAGGATCACGCGCAAGCCCTGATTGCCGTTGATCAGCGCCTGGCTCTGCACCAGCCCGACCGGATCGGCGATCTCCATCTGCGGCAGGCGCTGCAGATCGAGTATGCCGGTGTAGAACAACAGCCAGGACAGCATCTCGTCATAAGGCATCGACTGCGAGATATGGTCGACCACCTCGAGACGGTCGGTCGCGGCATCGCTGCGCAACGCTTCGAAATCGGTGTCCCAGTTCTTGCCCGCCGCCTCCAGAAAATACAGCAGGCTGCCGCCGACGCCCCGGATCGCGGGGATCTCGAGCTCACCGGGCCCAACCGGCTGATAGAAGGTGTGGGCCTTCAGCGCTTCCGCGCGGGCCATGGTTTTCCCGGCGTCGTCGATGTCGATCGCGATGGCGCAGACGCCCGGGCCGTGCGTGACGTAGTGCGAATGAGCAAAGCCGTCCGGTTCGCAATTGATGACCAGCTCGATATGGCCCTGCGACCAGCGTTCGACATCCTTGCTGCGGTGGGAACCGGTCTTACGAAAGCCGAGTTGGCCCAACAGCGCCGACAGGTTCCTCGCTTTGGTTTCATCGACGGCGAATTCGACGAAGCCGACGCCGCGGCTCTGCGCTTTGGGCTGCAGCCTGTTCGTCGATGCCCTGGACGAACTCTTGGCGAGTTCATCCTCCAGCAAGATCAGCGAACGCAGCCCGTCGGTCGCGGTGCGGACCGGCGAGCCGGAGCGAAACTGATCGTTGAATATTTCCAGCGACAGCGGGCCGCTGTATCCGGTCGCGGCCACAGCGTCCATGAAGGCCCCCACCGGCAGGTCGCCCTGCCCCGGGAAGCAACGGAAGTGCCGGCTCCAGGACAATACGTCGAGACCAAGCTTCGGCGCGTCGGCAAGCTGAACCAGGAAGATCCTGTCCGCCGGAATCGACTGGATCGCGCTGACCGGAAATCCCGGCGCCAGCGCGTGAAAACTGTCTAGAATGACCCCGATCGATTTGTGATCGGCGCGGCGCACGATTTCCCAGGCGTCGCGATAGTCATTGACGTGACGCCCCCAGGCCAGCGCCTCGAAACCGACGCGCAGGCCGTGCGAAGCCGCGAGTTCGCCAAGCGCACGGAAATCCGCAGCGGCGCGGTCGATGCCTCCAAGGGACGCCGGTGAAACATTGCTGCAGATCAGCAGCAAGTCGGTCCCCAATTCCTGCATCAGATCGAACTTGTGTGCGGCGCGTGCAAAATTGCGGGCGCGCTGCGGTTCGGGCATGCCCTCGAAATCGCGAAACGGCTGGAACGCGCAAATTGAAAGGCCGAGGTCGCGGCAGAGCTGCCCGACGTCGCGGGGGCTGCCGTTGAACGTCAACAGGTCGTTCTCGAAAATCTCGACGGCATCGAAGCCGGCGCCGGCGATGGCGCGCAGCTTTTCGTCGAGCGAGCCGCTCAGCGAAACCGTGGCGATCGAGCGTTTGGTCATGCAATTAGCTCCGGAAGGTCCCAGGCGCGTCCCGAGGGCCGCACGATAGAGCTAAAGCATCTTCTTTTTCAACCATTTGGACCAATTGTTATCTCTGGTCTCCAATAACTTTCACTGATTCTCAGCGGACCTATGGCGAAAGCGCCGCATACCGGTCCCGCAAGTCGATGCGCCGCCCGGCGGTGGCCGCCTCGGCGATCGCAAGGGTTGCGAGCAAGGACCGCGCGCCGTCCTCGACCGGCTGCAACGAGGAAGCGGTGCCGCGGATAATGTCGCGGAAATGATCGAGCTGCGCGACATAGGGATCGATCGTTGGCGCGTGGAGGCGCTGGGCCTGGATCGGCTTGTTCCAGTCCTGCGCGTCGCCCGCCTGCGTCCATTGCACTAGTTCGGGAAACTCGATCGCACCGCGACGGCCCATGAAGCGGTAGCTGCTTTCGCCGCTGAACGGGAATTCCGGCGCCTCACCCAGACCCTGCTCCGTCGTCCAGGGGGAGACGGCGCTGTCGCTGATGAAAAAGGTGCCGAGCGCGCCATTGTCGAATTCGATCAGTGCGGCGGCGCTATCCTCGACCGCAAAGCCGCGCTGGCGATTCGACGCGATGGCTTCGACGGCGACGATTTCGCCGACGGTGTAGCGCAGGAAATCGATCTCGTGGATCAGGTTGATCAGGATCGGGCCGCCGCCAGCCTCACTCCGCCACGGCGCGATCTTGAAGTAATGCGCCGGCTTATGCGTCGCCCAGATCGCCGATACACCGACGATATCCCCGATCCGGCCATCCCGCAGCAGCGCTTGCAGCGTCTTGACCGGCAAATGATGGCGGCGGTGATGTCCGACCAGCGATTTGACACCGCCCTTTCGCACTTCCGTGATCAAGGTGGCCGCCGTCTCGAGCGTATCGGTGACCGGCTTCTCGATCAGGATATGAATGCCCCGCCGGGCGCATTCGATGCCGTTCTCCGCATGAAGCTGGTTGGGGGAAGCGATGATCACGGGCTTCGTCAAGCAACTGACGGTAATCGGCGAAAACGCGCGTCCTGGGGTGCTCGGCGGAGACCGCATCGGCATTCACGTCCGCGATGCCGACGAGCTCGTAGTCGTGCCGCTCGGCGATTTTGCGCAGATGTTTGCGCCCGATCAGCCCGGCGCCGATCACGCCGATCGTGATGTTCTTCATGTCCTAAAGCCCAAGGCGATCGCGGATCCGGCCCGTCATCACCACACTCTTGACCGCCACCGGCCACAATGCGTGAAAACGAATGGGTTTCAAGCCCGTGATCGGCATGTCGATCTCGGCCTTCTCGCCCCCGATCAACCGTTTCGCGAGTTGTTGCCCCATGGCGGTTGCGAGCGCGACGCCGCGGCCATTGCAGCCGAGATAGGCCAGCGCGCCCGCGCCGGGTTCGTGCACATGCGGGTAGTGATCCGGCGTCATGGCGAGCCGGCTGTTCCAGCCGTGCGTCCAGCGCGCGCCGCGGATTCCAGGCCAAAGCCGTTCCGCGTAACGCATGAGGTACGAGACCGGCGCTGGATCCTTGATCCATTGCATCGGACCGCGGCCCCCCATCAGCAGGCGGTTCGACGCATCGATGCGATAATAAACGGTGATATGGCCGCTTTCGTACAGCACCGACCGCGTCGGCATGATTTTTCGCGCGACCTCGTCGGGCAAAGGCTCAGTCGCGGCGATCGAGCTGAACACCGGCACGATGGTGCGGCGCAGGTCGGGCCAGAGATCATCGGTAAAGCCGTTGGTGGCGATCAGGACCTTTTCGGCCCGGACCACCGCGCGCGGGGTTTCAATGCGCCATCGTCCGCCTTCGCGCCGCAGCGAGGTCGCCGGGGTCTCGCCGTGAACGGCAGCACCGGCAGCCATCGCCGCCCGCGCAAGACCGCGCGCGTAGCTCAGCGGCTGCACGTCGCCGCCACGCGCGTCCCGCATCGCCAGCAGATATCGGTCCGTCCCGGTCGCTTCGCGGACGGCGTCGCGGCCGAGTACCGTGACCGGCATGCCGCGCCGGATGCACTGCTCGGCTGATATTTCGACCCCCGCGGTGCTGGACGGATGATAGGCCGCGCGCAGCGTGCCGTTCTGCCTTGCCTCGCATTCAATCCCGAGGCGGCGGATCAAGTCGAGCGTGAATACCGGCGTGTTGTAGCTGAACGCAACCATGCGCCGGCCGAGATCCGCGCCGAACGTCGCCTCGATCGTATCGGGGTCGAGCTTCAGTCCCGGATTGAGCTGGCCGCCATTGTTGCCCGATGCGCCCCAGCCGGGCTGCTGGGCTTCGAGCACGATCGCGTCGGTTCCCGCTTCAGCAAGATGCAGCGCGGTCGACAATCCGGCAAAGCCGCCACCGATGATCGCCACCGACACGATCTTGTCGACATCGAGCGGCGGCGCCGCGACCGGCGCAACGGCGGTGTCCGCATAGAGGCTCGGCGGCAGGGCAAGGGGATGGTGGGTCACGTTCATCAGGTCCGGCAGCTTCAATTCAGAGGGGATGCAGCACGCGGTGCAGGAAATCCTGGGTCCGCGCGTGCTGCGGCGCGTTAAGCACGGACTTCGCCGCCCCCTGCTCGACGATGACGCCGCCGTCGATGAAAAGCACGCGATCGGCGACATCCCGGGCAAAGCCCATCTCATGGGTGACCACGACCATGGTCATGCCGTCATCGGCGAGCTTGCGCATGACGCCGAGCACCTCGCCGACCAATTCAGGGTCGAGCGCGGAGGTCGGCTCGTCGAACAGGATCGCCTTAGGCTGCATCGCCAGCGCGCGCGCAATGGCGACGCGCTGCTGCTGGCCGCCGGAAAGCTGCCCCGGATGGGCGTCGGCCTTCTCGGCAAGGCCGACCTGCGCCAGCAGCGCGCGGCCGCGCTCAAGCGCCTCGGCCGGCGGTTCCTTTTTCACATAGATCGGTCCTTCGACGACGTTCTCCAGCGCGGTCCGATGCGGAAACAGGTTGAAGCGCTGGAACACCATCGACACCTGGGTTCGGATCGCCACGATCGATGGCGCCTTGTTATCGACCTTGGTGCCTTCCACCAGAATGTCGCCGGAATCGTAGCTTTCCAGGCCGTTGATGCAGCGCAGGATGGTCGACTTGCCGGAGCCTGACGGGCCGATAATGCAGACCACCTCGCTCTTCTCAACCGAAGCGGTAATGCCCTTGAGTACCTCGTTGGAACCAAAGCTCTTATGGACGTTGCTGAGCTCGATCATTTGCGCTTCGCCTTGTTCTCGAAATGGCGAACCAGCAGGATCAGCGGGATGCTCATGGTCAGGTACATCAGCGCGACCAGCGTGAACACGCTGGTGTTCTTGAAGGTCGAGGATGCGATCAATTTGCCCTGCAACGCCAGTTCGGCGACCGTGATGGTGGAGGCCTGCGAGGAATCCTTCAGCATCATGATCATGACGTTGCCATAGGGCGGCAGCACGATCCGGACCGCCTGCGGCAGCACCACGCGGCGCATGGTCAGCCACCAGCCCATCCCGATGGTCTGCGCCGCCTCGATCTGCCCCTTGTCGATCGCTTCGATGCCGGCCCGGAAATTCTCGGCCTGGTAGGCCGAATAGGCAATGCCGAGCCCGATGATCGAGGCCTGCAGCGCCGTCAGCGCGACGCCGAAATCGGGCATCACGAAATAGAGGTAGAACAGCAGCACGATGATCGGGATGCCGCGGATCACGTTGATCAGGCCGGCGCTCAGGCCAGTCAGGACCCGAATGCCGGAGACCCGCATCAGGGCCCATAGCAGGCCCAGAACGGTCGACAGCAGCAGCGAGCCGATGGTGACGACGACCGTCAGCCAGACGCCCTGCAGCAGGATCGGCATGAACTCGACGGCATCGCGCAGGAAATTTTGCATCAGTTCATCACGCGTTGCCGGCTTTATTTTTTGACGCGTTTTCTTTGCGCGAACCGGTATCCACTTCGCTCGAAAACGCTATGCCGCATCAAGGGGCCTGATCAGGAAGCTTTGGGTTTCAGACCCCATTTGTCGAGAATCTTGTCGAGGGCGCCATTGGCCTTGAGCTTGGCGAGCGAGGCGTTGATCTTGCCGAGCAGTTCCTGGTCGGTCTTGCGGACCCCGATCGAGACCGTGCCCACCGTGACCGGCTTGTAGGAATCCACCAGCCGGACTTCGCCAAACGCGCCCTGCTTCAAGTTGTAGGCGAGGATCGGGAAGTCGGCGAAGCCGGCCTTGAGACGGCCCGCATTCACATCACGCAGAATATCCGGAATGGTGTCGTAGACCTTGACCTCGCTGAACAATCCCGTCTTCTTCAACGCATCGACGAAGGCCGTTCCGACCTGGGCGCCGACCACCTCGCCCTTCAGATCTTCCTGCGAGGCATAGTTCTTGGCGTCGGCCTTCGGCACCACGAGGCCCTCGCCATAGGTGTAGACGGCCTCCGAGAAATCGATCACTTCCTTGCGCGCGGCGGTGGCGAACATCGCCGCCGAGATGATGTCGATCTTGTTCGACGTCAGCGACGGCACCAGCGCGGAGAATTGCATCGGTTCGATCTGGACCTGGAAGCCGGCGTCCTTGCCGATCTCCGTAATCAGATCGACCATCACGCCCTGAATGCTGTTGGTCTTGGTTTCGAGGAAGGTGAAGGGCACGCCGGTCGGGGTCGACCCGACCTTGAGCACCTGCTGCGCCGATGAAGGCGTGGCGGCGGCAAGGACGAGCGCCGCGGCCGCGGCCTGAACGAGACGTTTGAAAAGCATCGTACCCCTCAACTGTTTGGGCACCGGGCGGCGAATTTGCCTCATCGTCAACAAGCCAGTTGCAGGTTTCGCCGTCCAAGCCTATTTTCACAACCATGAAATTATGGACACATTGCCCGGAATTGCGCAAGCGGGATTTTCATACACATGAAGGACGCGGTTTGACGTGAGCGGCGGCAAGCGCATGAGCAAGAAGGCCGTCAAGGCCGAACCGGCGGTGGACGTCGCGGTCGGGCAGCGCCTCCGCGACCTGCGGCGAAGCCGCAAGCTGTCGCTTGAAACGATTGCCGCCCGCACCGATCTGTCGATCGGCTTTCTCAGCCAGATCGAACGCGGCCTGTCCTCGCCTTCGCTGCGGGTGTTGGCGACCATCGCCGACGTGCTGGGCGTCGGCATCGCCGGCCTGTTCGGCGCCAAGGAAGCGGCCGGAAGCGGCTCGGAAGCCATCGTCACCCGCGAACCGCAGCGCGCCGAGTTGAATTTGTGGCGCACCGGCATATCCAAGCAGTTGCTCAGCCCGTCGGGTTCTGAAGGCCGTCTCAATCTGTTTCTGGTCCACATGGAGCCCGCCGGCAGCACCGGTGACGAATTGTATACGCATGACGGCGAGGAAGCCGGTCTCGTGCTCGAAGGCGAAATGAAACTCACGGTCGACGCCGAAAGCTGGACGCTCAAGACCGGCGACAGTTTCCGTTTCGCCAGCCGCCGCCCGCACCGTTTCAGCAATCCGTCTGACAAGGCCAAGGCGGTGGTGCTGTGGGTGAATTGCGTTTCGGCGCAGTAGCTGTCGTCCCGGCGGAGGCCGATGCGCAATTGCGCATCGGGGGACCCATACCGCGTGATCTCTCAATAGAGGCTCGGTAGCAGAGACCGTTCGCAAAACTACTCCCTGGGGTTATGGGTCCCGGCCTTCGCCGGGACGACAAGGATACAGTTTCGCATTCTCGCGACGCACTGCGCCCGAGCTTTGCCAGAAACTCCTTGCCCCCGAAATGAGAGGGCGCAGGGAAGACCGGGTGCGCGCTGCACCCGCGGTCCCGTGTGCGGTTAGCACTAAGTAGGCTGCACACGAGCATACAGGGCAGCGGAGAACACCCGGCCTTCCCTGCGCAATGGCTTTACGGCTTATGCCGTGCTCTCCCCGGAGACGAGTTCTTGGTTGACTCCGTCGCTGCCGTTCCCGCTTGCGCTTCTCCAACAGCTTGACGCCTGCAACGGGCGCCAGGACCACACGGTTTTGCCGTACGCTTATCCACGCCGTCGTCGAGGCGTAA
>NZ_JAFCLY010000017.1:0-30000 GCF_018130185.1 Bradyrhizobium sp. AUGA SZCCT0182
GCCCGCTTGAGCGCAGAGAGGCCCGCGTGCGTTGTCTCTTCGATCTATCCAGAACGATTAGTTCGCCGACTTCTTCAACACAATCGGCGCAAAGCGGTCATCCGGAATGCGTCGGCGCTACCCAGGGCACAAGTCGTACGGTCTCGGGAAGCTGGTGCGAGCATTACGGAATCGAACTCGAGACGCATCACCGTGCGCTTTGTGATGCTCGGGCGACTGGCCACCTGCTGAACCTCATGAATTTCAAGCGGGAAGGTTGCGCGCCCGACCGCGCTGAGGAAGCCGCCTGACAACAGCCCGAGTCAAGCCGATTAAGGTCGAGATTGTGCTGGGCCTCGTGTACGAAGGCCGCACCGATCGAATCCGGAGCGAACCAATTCCCCAACTCATATTCGGCCTGATCTATCTGCTGATCCTAACCCGCTTCATCTGGCCACTGCTCGATCTTCCTGCTGGCGCTGCTGCAACTGCTGCTCGATGTCGGACTTCTAGTCGGTATGCTGATCCACGGGGGCATCGTGAGCGCGCCCGATGGTATCCGCTACGCATTGGGTGCTTTGGCTGCCTTCGCGGCGGCGATTGGCGTCCATCAGGCGATGCGGATTCCGTCGCTGAAAGATGTAGAGGTCGGTATCCGCCAACTTCCGCGGCAATTCGACGGCTACACCATTCTGAACTGGGCGATCTTCACACCAGCCGTCTGTTTCCCGCTGCATGGGCGCGCGCCGTTGTCGAGAGATCTAACAAACTCGGCGTGGACATGATCGTGAGCACCGGCGATCTGATCGACGGCACGCTTGATGCGGGGCGGGCCGACATAGAGCCGCTGCAGGACCTAAAGGCGACCGACGGCGTCTACGCGATCTCCGGCAATCACGATATATTTTCGGCTACAGCACGTGGATGGCGCACTTCGCCGCGTTAGGACTGCTCTCGCTGGAGAATAGGCGCATTGTTCTCGATCGCGACGGCGGCAAACTGATTCTCGCCGGCATCACCGACCGAGCGTCGCGTCGCACTGGACGTCCTCGCCCGAGACCTTGCCACAGTCCTCGAAGGCGCTCCCAAAGGAGTTCCTGTTATCCTGCTCGATCACCAGCCGAGCGACGCGCGATACGCCGCGAAGCTCGGCGTGGCGCTGCAACTTTCCGGACATACGCACGGCGGATTGATTTTTGGGATCGACCGGCTGGCCGCGCGCGCCAATGCCGGCTATGTCTCGGGCCGTTACGACGTCGACGGTATGACGCTCTACGTGAATGACGGTACCGGGCTGTGGCCCGGCTTCGCGCTGCGGCTCGGTCGTCCCTCTGAATTGACGCGGATCACGTTGCGTCAAGCTTGACGCCGCGGGCGACGATCCGCAGTGATCCGTCCGCAAGCGACCGCTGCAGCTTCAGCGCCTCGTCAGGCGTAGCGGTCATCCAGGTCTCGACCTCGTCTGGCGCAGTCAGGATCACCGGCATCGCCTTGGGATGGATGGCGCCGACTTCGATGTTCGGCTCAGTCGTCAGGAATGCGTAAATGTCGTTGGTGGGCTCACCTTCCTTAACCTTTCGGACGGAGGTCCAGTTAATCCAGATGCCGGCGAAGCAGGCGAGGGGACGGCTCTCGTCGAGCGCAAACCAGATGTCGCCACCCTCGGCCTTGTTGAACTCGCTGAACGAGTTGAACGGCACCACGCAGCGGTTCTCGGCTCCAAGCCAACGCGTCCAGTGCTTGCTCTTCACGTTCCGGATGTTGGACGTACGCCGTCCGCCTCCATCTGAGCAGCTCCTCGAAGTCGACCGCCGGCTTGCCTTTGGCTTCCAGCTTGGCGGCGCGCTTCTTGGTAGCTTCCATCAGGGTGTCTTGTGAGGACGGCATTCTCCATCGTTCAGTCGCTAGCTCGCTGCCCTGGGCGCCATTGCGCACGATCGGCGCCAGACTGCCCACGTATCGGTTCGCGATTCGGAAGAGCGCACTGGTAAGAAATCGGGCCGAGGAGCAAGACACGACTAGAAACGTTAGTTTAGAAGCATTTCGAAATGAGATATAAAATTGGAGAGGTGGTTTATGAAGGGACTTGTTCGAATCTCCGAGTTTGCAGAATTGGCGGGGCTGAAGGTCAGCACCATGTACGTCTACAACGCGCATGGAATGTACGACTTTCCGTCGCCCGACCTAACTATCGGCGTCGTGCACTTTTGGCGTCGGTCCAAGGCCGCCGCTTGGGTACGTAACCACAAGAGCCGTCACCGCCGGTAAGGCCGCGGGCCAGACAGTTTTTCCTTCGTACGATGCAAAAAGCCCCGCGAGCGTTGGCGCGCTCACGGGGCGGAAAGACTGTTCAATGACTAATCCGAAGCCTAGCGCGCCGAGCGGCGCGCGTAAACTAATAAAGCTCAATCCCGTTGAATTGGAGCGGTACACCCGCTCACACGGAACGTTCGTCCCGCTCTATCGGTACGACGCCATACACACCAAAACCATGTCCGATGGCACGGTGCGCATCATCAAGGATGGCAAGCGCCCGCTGCACATCGATTGGAACAAGCGCCCTTATGACAGCGCCAAGGTGCTGAAGTGGTGCGTGGAGAAAAACCATAATGTGGGTTTGCGTCTCCCGGCCGAAATCGTCGTGATCGACATCGATCCGCGCAATGGTGGTGATGAAGGGTGGGACAATCTCACCTTGGAGCTTGGTCTTGATGAAGCGATCTTCCCGTGTGTGATCACCGGAAGCGGCGGCCGTCACTACTACGCCAAGAAGCCCGCCGACGTGCCCCTGTTGGACACGCTGAAGGATTTCCCCGGTGTCGAGTTTAAGAGCAAGGGACGCCAAGTCGTCGCCGCCGGTTCGATCCACCCGGACACGCTGAACTATTACGTGTGGGACAACAACGCGCCCGCGTTGGACGCGCTCCCCGAAATTCCGGACAGCTTCTTGCGGCTGATCACGCGCCCGCAGCGCACGGCCGTTACATCCGGTGGCCAGCTTGACCAAGAGCAAGCCGCAACCGTGTTGGCCCGTCTCAATCCCGAAGACTTCGGCACCAACGAAAAGTGGCTGAAGCTCATGATGGCCATTCACCACGCGACGCTTGGCGACGCGCGGCAAGAATGGATCGATTGGAGCATTGGCGATCCCAAATACGCACACGACGCCGAACACATCGGCCGCCGTTGGGATTCACTCCACACCGACAAAGGCGGGGAAGCCGTCGTCACCATCGGCACGTTGCGCCACTTCCTTTCCGAAGCGGGCGAATTGGACGTGTTGCCGCCCGATCAAGACGCCGCGCATGAAGACTTTGAAGGTGAGGAGGTCGATTTGGAAGCTGCTTCCGGAAACAAGCAAGTGACGTCCATTGAGCGGCGCGGTATCAAAGTCAATCCGAAAAACTCAAAGGCCGAAGATACCTACACCAATGCCTTCATCGCCGTTCTTCAATCCGGTGTTGATCCGGCGTGGAACGAAATGAGCCAAACGGTGGTGTTTCGGAATGCTCCTTGGGATGCATCGCACGGCTTTACACTTGACGATCATACGCTTCGCATCGTGCGCCTTTATCTCTCTAACGTTTTCCAAGGTAATGCGTACGAACCCGGCGAAAAACATGTGTTCGATGCAATCATGGCCGTGGCTTATCAGAATAAGTTCAACCCCGTGCTTGACTACCTCGACGGATTGACGTGGGACGGGGTGCCGCGCCTTGACAGATTCTTCGTCGATTACTTCCGTTGCGGCGATACCCCCTACACCCGGTCCGTGTCGGCTTGCTTCGGCATTGGCGCGGTGCGGCGCGTCCGGCAACCGGGCTGCAAGCTGGACACCATGCCCGTGGTGAAGGGTCCGCAGGGGTTCGGCAAATCAACAGGGGTGCAAGCCTACTTCGGACGCCAGTGGTTCACGGACACTGATATGGGAAGTCTGAGAGATAAGGACGCGGCGATGAAGCTTCGCGGCGTGTGGTGCGTGGAGTTCGCAGAAATTGACTCTTTGAACAAAGTTGAAACGGGTATTCTGAAAGCGTTCATGTCGCGTGGAACGGATCGCCAGCGTGACCCATATGGCCGGATTGTGGAAGATCATCCCCGGCGGTGCGTTTTCCTCGCCACGGTCAACGAAGGTGGCTACCTGAAGGACTCGACCGGGGCGCGGCGTTTCTGGCCCTTGGAGTTGACGGACCGGGTGGACGTGGCGGGCATCGCGGCGGACCGGGATCAGCTATGGGCGGAAGCCGTCGCGCGCGAAGCGGCGGGCGAGTCCCACGTCTTGCCGCAAGCCCTGTGGTCCGTGGCGGCAGAAGAGCAAACCCGACAAACCACCGATGACCCTTGGGCGGACGTGCTGAGCGCCTTCCTAGGCGGACGTGAACGGGATTGGTATGCCGGGGAGTTCGAGCCGGAGGAAGACCCGCGCCCGCCCGATCGCATCTTTACGTGGGAGTTGTTCGACGCGCTGGGCATCAACGCCGAGCGCCGGACCAAAGGGCTATCGCAACGGCTGCGGACCGTGATGGAGTCGGCGCTCGGGTGGAAGCATCACCGCAACGTCCATTGGCGGGGCGAGCAAGGCAAGGGCTACACTCGTACCCATGCTCATTGACGGGTACGCGCTCGCCCCATGGGTACGCTCCGGCATGAGGGGTACGCCTCATTTCACATCAGGCGTACCCATGGCGTCCCCTTCGTACCCATTGGGCATTGGCGTTAAGTGATTGAAATTCCCCAATGTGTACCCATAGTACCCTTCGTACCCATCCTCATAGAACTATTGGAAAATCAGGGCACAAACAGCGCCTGGCTAGGTAGACGTTTGGCTACATGGTGGCAAACACCCACATTTCCTACAGACTCTGAGAAGCATGGGTACGAAGGGTACTATGGGTACGCAACCGAATCGGCAATATTTTCCGAGGTGATGATAGCGATAAGCCGCGTCGCCAATGGCGCTCGCGGGACAACGCGCCGCGCTCGCGTGGAAATATTTCCAATTCGTCCCGGTGCTGTTGAAGACGCAATACCAAATCGTCAAAGTATTTCGATTGCTCACGGGTCCCTCTGGCCGATAGGGCAATGCGGGCAGAACGGAGGCGCGTACTGTTCGCAGCGATGAAATATTTTGAAATCGGGTAGCGAACACTTAGCCTCCGACCCTAGGAAATTGGTTTGCTGCAAACGAAACGCTTATCTTTCCTTCCGCATCGGCTAGAGCGCAAACAATAATGAGGTTTGCCTCCGAGTCCGATTCGGTGCTGGGTTTAGGAGGATAACGAGCTTTTGGCCCCACTCCCGCAACATCGAGGCCGATGATAAGTGCCGCGCGCTGATTCGTGTGCTCATCAGCAGTCTTGGCTGCCCCGCCGATCAGTATTTTGATCGGGACGCCGAACAATCCTATTGCCGAAACGCTGGACGCAATCATAACATGTATAGGCTACGCTCAACTCGCTGTTTTACTCCTGCCGGGCAATAGAAATCTTAAATGCGCTTCGTGCCGGATGGCCCCGATATTCCAAACGATCTAATTAGAAAATGGAGGGAGGGCAGCGTGCTCTTTCTCGCCGGGGCGGGCGTGTCGGTGCCGTCGAACCTTCCCTTATTCGAGGGATTGGCGCTCGATGTGTATAAGGGTCTTAATGACGACCTTCATGGAGTTCTGTCGAAAGCACGAAAGCTACAGACGCCCGCCGCACGGAAGCGTGCCTTAGAAGCCGCATACCGCTCACCCGCTCGGCATGTGGAAGCGACGTTGTTCCTCGAAAAGCAGTTTGATCGCTTCTTTTCCGCTTTAGAAAAGCGGTACGATCCAGACAGAAAGGGGCGACCCAAAACTCGCCACGTGCGCAATGCAGTTGAAAAGGTGCTGGGCGGTAAAAGCCACAGCGAAACTCATCGCGATATACTTCGTCTGTCGGTAGCAGCAAACCCCTACGGTGACCTTTCGCAGCCGCCGACCTGCCGAGTTGTAACAACCAACTTTGATTTGCTGTTCGAAGAGGCGTGGAAAGCGGAGTTTGGCAGTTCAGCGGTTAGCTTTGATGCCCGAATTGCTCCGCGTTCAGGCGCTCATGATTTTGCCGGTATAATTCATCTACATGGCTCCCTGAGCGACGACGCACGCGGGGCAAACTATATTCTGTCGAGCCGAGACTTCGCACGAATGTATCTTCGATCCGGCGTGATCGGAAGTTACATCTACGATCTCATCCGGCGCTATACTTTGGTCCTCATTGGTTACTCTGCTGACGATCCACCGATGCGCTACCTAATGGACGCCATCGGTGAGGACGCTTCACTCTATGACGATATGAAAAAGCCATATGCGATCACCGATTTGGCGGAAACTTCTACCGAAGCCATTGAACAGGCTGTGTGGAGCGCAAAGGAGATCACCGCCATTTTCTTCAAGCGTCGTGCCGGAAATGCGTTTGCACCCCTTTGGGAATCTATCCATAAGTGGTCAGAGTGGGCGCGAGATGAGTCTTCGTGGCTAGAAGCACAGCTGAGAATGCATACTACCGGACGACATCAGGAAGCATCACCGTTTCAGTTGGCTTACGTCCAAGATCTTCTGTCAGTTCTCACCCGAGATGAGCTTGCCCACGCAATTCGATTTATGACGGGCCTAAAGGTGGAGTTCGCTTGGATTGACGCAGTAAGCGCTGCAATTGAAGCGACAAAGAATCCGCTGAACGTGGGCTAGCTAGAAATGATACAGCAGCAACTTTCACAGCGAGATTATTTGCTCTCCTTATGGGCGCAAGATCGATTGTCCGAGCGAGCGACAGTCACGTGGGCGGTGGGAGCGTTGAAGAAGATTCGGGGCAGCATCGGAAATGAATCCGTCGCACTATTCGAGTTTCTAGAATCTCACGCGCGCAAAGCTGAGATGCCGAGTCGAATGCAACTGGTGTGGCATCTCTTTAAGGTATCCGCAAAAGATGCCGTCTATCGGGAAGATTTTCATTTCTTGTATGGCCTGAGGGACAAGATCAATGAACGGCGCGTTCAGCTGGACGATTTAGATCAGCTAGTCAGCTTACTTCGTCCAAGGCTGAAGGCGAAGGAGCTTTCGGTATGGGCCGAGGCACGTGAAGCGTCTAACGAAGACCCGATAGGGTGGGTGCATTGGGAGTTTGAGGCTGCTTTACACTCATCGAATCTACGAAGCGCCCGCTTGACGCGCAGTGACCTTGCGTCGTTGTCTGTGGAAATGTTGCATCGGATTTTGGACGTAGGAACGGTCGCGCTGAAGGATACATTGGCCATCGCGCAGAAGCTGGATTGGCTATCAGAGAATCGCGATTTGCCGAATTTGTTTGTCCATCGCGTCTTTATTCCGGAAGTGAAACAGACGGGTGACGACGGCGATGATGACACCAAAGACGCTGACGAATATAACCGAAGTTTCGTTCCGATTGTTAGGTTGCTTTCAGAATCATTTGAAGCGCTGGCAAAGAAAGATTTGCACGCGGCTAAAGCAGTCTCGGACAACTGGATTTATCAGTACGGAGGAATTTTCAATCGCCTTGCCGCTTTCTCGATGTGGGAGCCCAGCATCCAATCTGGCGCATCCGTGGGCAAGTTTTTGTTTGAACTAAAAGACAACGCATTTTGGCTCCGACTATCATACCCCGAAATCGCGACCCTCCGTGCACTAAGATGGGGCGATGTACCGAATGAGTTTCAGGAATGGCTTCGGCAGCGCCTTCTAGGCGGCCCGCCGGCTCGCGACGATGATGAAGAGCAGTCCTTATCCGAATTAGAAATAAACTACGGTCGAGATTATGAGATAGCAAGAATTGTTGATTCTAACCCGAGCGCTCCTGATGATTTGAAAAAGCTAGTCGCAGAGAGAAGAGCTGTCGATCCGGGCTTTCCAAAGGTGGTTCCTGCTGTCGAAGTGGGCTTGCCGGGTGTTGAAGTGTCGTGGGTACCGGATGGCAGCCCAGATGAATTTAAGGACGTACCCAAAGGACAGCTTCTTGCAAGGCTAGCACAATCAAAGCGGCAATTTGGCGAAGGCGATAATGCCGAAGCATTCGCGCAGACGATAGAAGGTAAGCTACGCATAGTGGAGGAGCTTGAAGACGGGACCACGGTGGACGAAGCGGCGGTGGCTAAGGCTTGGCATCTTTTGCTTTCATACGGTCACACTAAGGACGACGATCCGCAGAAAGACAAACATATCATCGAGCGGATCGCCAAATTGGCGGACGTGCTTTCGCCGTTTAATTTTGCCGAACTGACGGCGCGGCTTTGTTATTGGGTCGATGCTGCGGATGAAAGAGCGCCGCGATTTGCGGGCTCAACGGAATTGTGGCTTGCGTTGTTGCCGGGCGCAGCCCGTATCGCAAACATGCAGTCGAGCCCTGATGATACGAAAGCTAATATAGATTTGACTACTGCGGCGCTTAATGAGCCGCTTGGGCATCTATTATCTGTATTCATGCGGCGATGTCCCGCGATACCAAGGAAGGGAGAGCGTCCGCCGCTAGACACTATCCTTATTGAAGGATTGAAGGCGCTGGATGGTCGCGCAAAGGAGCTCTTAGCCAATCGAATGGCCATCCAGATGAATTACTTTTTTCTGGCGGACAAAGACTGGCTTAATGAGCTTGTGTTGAATCCCATGAAGGGCGATGGGGAGGAAAGTGATAGGTTATGGGAGGCGTTCGCCAAATATAGCCGCGCACCATCGCCTCCAATTTGGCAACAACTTCAGCATTCCGCCTTCAGGCGGCTGTCATCTACGGCTCTTTCGCCCGAGGCGAAGCGTCGATTGGCGGAGATAGTCGTGATGATTTGGATTTGGTCGCGAAATAGCAAGGTGGGATACAAGGTGGATACCGCAAGGATGCGCACCGCAATCGGACTCGCGAAAGAGGATGTGAGAGGGGCGGTCGCTTGGCAGTTTTCGACTATGATTCGTTCACCTCACGAAACTAAAAGCGATGATGACGACGAACTCATACCGTGGCCGCATTTCGGGCAAGCGTTCTTCGAAGAGGTGTGGCCATTAGAATCCGACTTACAGTCGGCTCAGTCTGCGAACGATTTTGCTCGCGTTCCCGCTCGTGTCGGTCCGCGTTATTTCGAAGAGGCGTTTAAATGCGTGTTGCCATACCTTACGCATTTCGAAGTGTGGTCGGTTAATTCTGACTTCGGGCTCGATCCGAACGAGAATGCCACCATTCTTCTGTTGAAGAGCTTCCCTGTACATGTTTTGACGCTTTTGGCTGCGTGCATCAACGCTAATCAGAGCCATGGCGTTTATGAGCTTGGTGATGTGCTGGACCAGATTGTGGCTGCGAAGCCGGACTTGCGCAGCGATAACCGCATGCGCCATTTGCGTAAGTTTGCTGCGTCTCTTTGAGTTTAAGTGCGCGGCCCGAGAAACTCCGATGGACTGTCAATTAACCGTGGCGCCAGATTCCGCTATTTCTGAAAATTGATCGCACCATTTTTGGATTCGCATTTGGCAGTGGCTGTGAGCATCAGTGAATCCTCAATGGAAGCGTAAGCTTACAAGCCAAGTTCTGCGGATGATGATTGCTGGACGTTTTTGAATTCGCATCTGACTACGCGAATCCAGCTTAGCAAACGAGGCGCTAGGTCCTTTGCAGTCGTTTTTCTCCGTTGTATATGCCCCTTGAACCATGAGCAAAGGAGTGCGTTCAATGGTCAAGGCTTACAAGGCGGCGGTTCAGTTGGATCTTAACGGGGTGACCCTTACGTCAGACTATCCGGCAGGAAATCCGATATTTTTTGTATCGAAGGCGTCGTGTGACGCCACCTTGCCTTATTTAACCAGGGACATAGGGGACGAACTCGGCTCACGGTTAGGGCACAAACGTTTCAAGGTGAAGCTCAGTACGGTCCCGGCATAATGCGTCGTGTTAATTGAAGCTATCCCCAGAGGTCGCCATGCCATTCGAGTTTAAGAAGTTTGCCAGCCACGGTACCACCAACCCAATCGTTGCACGTCTATCGCTTCAGAATCTAAAGATTCTGGAGAACTGCAAGGGTACAAAAGAGTTCAAGGACAAAGTAGGTGGCCTTTATCTTGAGTCACTGATGAAGAAATTGCTGCGATGCTGGGAAATCGAAGATGCGTTCAAGAAGTCGTTCGCGGAAGCGGCTGGCAAGTATAAGCCGCCTCAGACACCCAACGCGCCGGTTGAGATTCCGCAGATTGAGCGATTGGACGCGGACTGCCACAACTTTCTATATGAGGCGAAGAATTACATTCGCGATGTTCTTTATGTGATCAATAAGCTCTATGGCACCTCGTTTACCGAGGCGAGCGAGTTCTCAAAGGCACGGAAGGGTGGGAAGTCGCTGATTGACATAGCAACGGAGACTTTCGGCTCGGATGACGCCAGAACGAAGATGTTTGTCGCGTCGGCTCCGTGGGTAGAGCATGCAATCGCAATGCGAAACGCTGTGGAACATCCTGACGGCTACAGCGGCAGGCTTGTAATTGAAAACATCCGGCGCGATCCAGATCAGAAGCTCTCCGAGCCGATCTGGTACCGGATCAAGGATGGCAAGAACGCCACCGACCCATCTTCGATCCGCGCCGACTTCGAAACATTGATCCATAACCTTCTCACCTTGGGTGAGGACGTGCTGGTATCGTGGGCGAATGAGAATTTGGACTCGCCGGAAATGGTGCAAATCGAAATCATTCCGGAAGAGCGCCGCGACCCGCAAAACCCCGCGAAATACACCGTTGGGCCGGGCCCGAGGTTGCGCGAGGCGCTTACAAAGCTCCCGGTAGGCTGACCTTCGATACGGCCTCTCGGGGGCGTTGGTCATCGCATAGCGCTCACGCGCCATGCAGGCTCCGGCAATCCCGCTGGTCGATGTAGGGACGAAAGTAGGGACGGAACCACCGCGCTCGCCAAATACGGCAATGAATTCAACGAAAAAAAGCGGGGCGCGACCGGCATCACCACGGTCGCGCCCCACATCACCGGTCTATGGGGCAGGGGGAATGACCGGCTTTTGGAAAGACTCACAAGCCGGGGAGTCGTTCCAGGCGCCGTCAAATATTTTCGTACACGGTTAAGTGATCGGTTGTCCGCCGAACCCGCACGGCCTGGTTCGTGTTGTGTTCATGATCGCCATGGGGCGAGGGACACAGCAACATGTCACAGATTCATAAGGGAATTTTCGGCTCGCTCGCGATCGCTTTGACCCTTGGTGCGGGCGCGGTCCAGCTCGCATTCGCCCACGACCTGATCGGCAGTCGCCAGGCTACGGCCGCGGCGCCCGAAACCGGCGTCAATCGCGCCGGCAAGTCCGACCGCGCATCGGTTCCCGCGGCGGCCGGGCAGACCCAGACCATTGCGCTGCGCCACGACGGCGTCGCCGATACCTCGGTGCTGGTCCGCGTGCCTGTTGCGAAAGCGGTGCGCAACGAAACGCGCAATGGTCCGGCGCCGACACCGCCGGCGACCAAGCCCGCGTCCAAGAAAATCGCCATCGCCTGCGAGCCGCCGGTCAGCGTCCTGACCGACGTGGCCAAGCTGCTCCAGCCCGGGCGGTGCGTGACGTAAGGGGTTCTTGAGTCGTCTCTCCCCCTCGTCATTCCCCGATGCGCAATTGCGCATCGGGGAATGACGGCTGAGTGCCCGACGGGCAAATCAGTTCTGAGTTTCAGAAATCGTGTCAAGTAGAAAATTTCTGTAAATCAAAAATATTTCTGCTGTCGGTCGACCCAAATCAGTGCGCATCTATCGCCATCCCGTCCCACTCAGAGGGCGTCGGCCGTCGTCACGGACGTTGGACGGGTTGCGGTGGACGCTGGTTTACGTCTCGACGACGGCGTGGATAAGCGTACGGCAAAACCGTGTGGTCCTGGCACCCGTTGCAGGTGTCAAGCTGTCGGAGAAGCGCAAGCGGGAACGGCAGCGACGGAGTCAACCAAGAACTCGTCTCCGGGGAGATCACGGCATAAGCCGTAAAGCCATTGCGCAGGGAAGGCCGGGTGTTCTCCGCTGCCCTGTATGCTCGTGTGCACTTTGTTTTGTGCAAACCGCACGCGAGACCGCGGGTGCAGCGCGCGCCCGGTCTTCCCTGCGCCCTCTATTTGAAGAGGGCAAGGAAATTTCTGGCAAAGCTCGGGCATATCAGGCCGCGAGATCGCGAAGGTGTATTCAGTGCAGCAACACCAATGCTGTCGTCCCGGCGTTCGCCGGGACGACAGCAACTCACAACAGCTCCGGCTGTTCCGCCATGAGCGCGTCGCCGACGGCGATGCTGCCGCCCGCCGTCACCTCGGCATAGATCCCGCAATCGCCATGGCCGAGCCTGCGTTGCAGCGCCTGCGGGATCGCCAGATCGCGCTCCGCGGTGTCGGGGTCGACGTTGACGGCGGCGCAGCGGACGATCCGCTTCACCACCTTGAGCCTGACGTCGCCGATCGCGAGCGTGCGGTCGAGCAGGTCGAACTCGTGCCAGGCCGGCCAGCCCTCGACATAGAGGTTGGCGCGGAAGCGCAGGGGATGGACGGGGTGATCGACCATGTTCTCGATAGCGCGGACGCTGGCGAGATTAATGATCGAGACCACCTTGCGGGCGACGTCGGAGAAACTGTGGCCGGGGCTGGTCAGCACTTTTGGCGGCCCCTTGATCTGGCCGGCGTGGCTGGTGGCGAAGAACTGCTCGATGGCGGCCCGGCCCTCGGCGGTTTCAAGGTTGCCCTGGGCCGCGATCGCACCGTTGTGGCGGATGGTCAGCACGTGGCTGGCATCGTCGAAATGGGTCTGCAGCGCCGCCAGCCAGCCGTCCCGCTGCAGCATCAGGAAGTGCGGTTTTGGCAGCCATTTCGGCGCGTCCGGATCGAAGCCGCTAGGGCCATTTTCGATGGCGTAGCGGCGGTCGGCCAGCAGGGTCTCGCCAGCGGTCAGGGCCGCTCGCGGCAGCGGTTCAGGGGTCAGGCCCTTGACGGGATAGCGGTAGATACCGGTGATCTCAGGGGGTTTTGGTGAGGTCATCCGGCCTTTTAAGAGATTCTTTTGCAGCCTGCCACTACGCTGAAATTGCAAAATCGGCCTCTTCCGTTTTTGGCCTGACATGCCCACATTTGCGCCAAGCCTGAAAAATGATGGCGACGACCACCGGCTGGTTGAGGAAAGTCAGCGCGGCCGCGTGGAAACCCAATGAAGATGCCGCGCTTATGCCTTCGGGGTAGGGGTGGCAGGCCGAGGGAAGTGAAGAATGAATATTGAGAAATACACCGAGCGCGCGCGCGGTTTCATCCAGTCTGCGCAATCGCTGGCCGTGCGCGACGGCCACCAGCAATTCTCCCCGCTGCACGTGCTCAAGGTGCTGCTGGACGATAGCGAAGGCCTTGCCGGCGGTCTGATCGACCGTGCCGGCGGCAACTCCCGCGCCATCCTTAAAGCCACCGAGGATGCGCTGGGCAAACTCCCGAAAGTATCCGGCAGCGGCGCGGGCCAGGTCTATCTCGCCCCCGAACTGGCGCGCGCGTTTGACGCTGCGGAAAAGGCCGCCGAAAAGGCCGGCGACAGCTTTGTCACCGTCGAGCGGCTGCTGCTGGGCCTCACGCTCGAGAAGGGCAGCGAGGCCGCGACCATCCTGAGCAAGGGTGGCGTCACGCCGCAGAACCTCTACGCGGCGATCGAAAGCCTGCGCAAGGGCCGCACCGCTGACAGCGCCACGGCGGAAAATGCCTATGACGCGCTGAAGAAATATGCCCGCGACCTCACCCAGGCCGCGCGCGACGGCAAGCTCGATCCGGTCATCGGCCGCGACGAGGAAATCCGCCGCACGATTCAGGTGCTGTCCCGCCGCACCAAGAACAATCCCGTGCTGATCGGCGAACCCGGCGTCGGCAAGACCGCGATCGTCGAGGGCCTGGCACTGCGGATTCTCAACGGCGACGTTCCGGAGAGCCTGAAAGACAAGAAGCTGCTGGTGCTGGACCTCGGCTCGCTGATTGCGGGTGCCAAATACCGCGGCGAGTTCGAGGAGCGGCTGAAGGCCGTGTTGGCCGAGGTCACTTCGGCCGAAGGCAGCATCATCCTGTTCATCGACGAGATGCACACGCTGATCGGCGCCGGCAAGGCCGACGGCGCGATGGACGCGTCCAACCTGTTGAAGCCCGCGCTGGCGCGCGGCGAACTGCATTGCATCGGCGCCACCACGCTCGACGAATACCGCAAGCATGTCGAAAAGGATGCGGCGCTGGCGCGCCGGTTCCAGCCGATCTTCGTTTCCGAGCCGACGGTCGAGGACACGATTTCGATTCTGCGCGGCCTGAAGGACAAATACGAGCAGCACCACGGCGTGCGGATCACGGATTCGGCGCTGGTCGCCGCCACCACGCTGTCGAATCGCTACATCACTGACCGCTTCCTGCCCGACAAGGCGATCGACCTGATGGACGAGGCCTCGGCGCGGCTCAAGATGCAGGTCGATTCCAAGCCGGAAGAACTCGATACGATGGATCGGGAGATCATCCGCCTGAAGATCGAGCAGGAGGCGCTGAGGAAGGAAAGCGATGCCGGCTCCAAGAGTCGCCTGCAGACGCTGGAAAAGGAACTCGCCGAGCTCGAGGAGAAGTCGGCGGCGCTGACGGCGCGCTGGAGCGCGGAGAAGAACAAGCTCTCCGACGCCCAGAAGCTAAAGAGCGAACTCGATGCCTTGCGCATCGAACTCGCCAACGCGCAGCGCCGCGGCGAATTCCAGCGCGCGGGCGAACTGGCCTATGGCCGGATCCCGGAGCTGGAGAAGAAGCTTGCCGACATCGAAGCCAAGGAAAACCCCGGCGAGATGATGGAAGAGGCGGTTACCGCCGACCACATCGCGCAGGTGGTGTCGCGCTGGACCGGTGTGCCCGTCGACAAGATGCTGGAGGGCGAAAAGGACAAGCTGCTGAAGATGGAGGGCAGTCTCGGCCAGCGGGTGGTCGGCCAGGCCGAAGCCGTGCGCGCGGTCGCGACCGCGGTCCGCCGTTCGCGCGCCGGGCTGCAGGACCCGAACCGCCCGATGGGCTCGTTCATGTTTTTAGGGCCCACCGGCGTCGGCAAGACCGAACTGACCAAGGCGCTGGCGGAATATCTGTTCAACGACGAGACCGCGATGGTCCGCCTCGACATGTCCGAGTACATGGAAAAACACTCGGTCTCGCGGCTGATCGGCGCGCCTCCGGGCTATGTCGGCTATGACGAGGGCGGCGCGCTCACCGAAGCGGTGCGGCGGCGGCCCTATCAGGTGGTGCTGTTCGACGAGATCGAAAAGGCGCATCCGGATGTCTTCAACGTGCTGTTGCAGGTGCTCGACGATGGCCGGCTGACCGACGGTCAGGGCCGCACGGTCGACTTCCGCAACACGCTGATCATCATGACCTCGAACCTCGGTTCGGAATTCCTGGTGAACCAGCCGGAAGGCGAGGACACGTCTGAAGTGCGCGATCAGGTGATGGGGATGGTGCGGGCGCATTTCCGCCCCGAGTTCCTCAACCGGGTCGACGAGATCATCCTGTTCCACCGCTTGCAGAAGAGCGAGATGGGCCGGATCGTCGAGATCCAGTTCGCGCGGCTGCAGAAGCTCCTGGAGGAGCGCAAGATCACGCTCACGCTGGATGCCGCGGCGCGCGACTGGCTCGCCGCCAAGGGCTGGGATCCCGCCTATGGCGCGCGTCCCCTGAAGCGGGTGATCCAGCGCAATTTGCAGGATCCGCTGGCCGAGATGATCCTCGAAGGCTCGGTCGCCGACGGCGACCGCGTGGCGATCTCCAGCGAAGGTAACGTGCTGACCTTCAACGGCAAGGCGCCGCAGACCGCCGAGATCGCGACCTTCGAGGCGCCGATCCCGAAGCGTAAGCTGAACTGAGCGGGTCAGGCGGCGCAGCGACACTTCCTGCAATGCACGCAAGGCGACATAGACAATGAAACAGCCTGCCTCGCGCAGGCTGTTTTTTTAGGTGATTGCAGCGGCGGCAAAGATCTGCCGAACTGATTGATTCCATTGTGCAACTTTGGTGCGAGGCGAGTGGTCACACCCAAAGGAGGTGTGGTGTAAAAGCGACACGCATACCGATTTAACGCTCGCGCGCGCTCACGCTACTTCTTCGTGACCTTGTAAATCGCGTTCTCCAAATCCGACGAGAAGTAGATCACCCCGGACGCGCCGACGCCGACGCCGGTCGGGATGTTGGACGGCAATCCGCCGGGGGCAGGGGCGAGGCCGATCGGCAGGTTGCCGGCGATCTCGGTGACGGTCCCATCCTTCGGATTGATCCCGACAATGCGCTTGGCGCCGACTTCGGCGACGACCAGCATTCCGTCGGGTCCGAGCGCGATGCCCTCGGGCATTTTCAGGTCCTTGGCGACAATTGTTTTCTCGCCGTTGGTTCCGATCTTCGATACGCGGCCGGCGAAGGCTTCCGTGACATAGACCGCATCGCCCGATGCGGTGGCGGTCATGCCGACCGGTCCCTCCAGGTCGCCGGTCAGAACAGTACGGTCCTTGCCGTGCTCGCCACTGGCGCGGATCAGCGATTTACTGCCGAGTTCGTTGACGAGAATGGATCCGTCACCGAGCTTGACGGCGTCGTGCGGCGCCTTGAAGTCGTGGAGCATCTCCCTGGTCTTGCCGGTCTTGCGGTCGATCAGCTGCACCGTGCCGGTGAACCAGCTCGACAGGATCACGTCGTCGCCCCTCGCGGTGGCGCTCATCGGATATTCCAGCGTCACGCCGTCGGCATGCATGCGGGCAAGCTCGGAGACCTCGCCGGTGGCGCCGTCGACGGTGCGGTAGGCAAACACGTCGGCGACATAGAGGGTGTCCTTGCCGCCGTCGGACACGACGCCGATGCCACCGGGCAACGCCAGCTTACCGATGATGACTTGTTTGGCAGCGCCGGTTTCCGGATCGACCTCCTGGATGCCGTTATCGGCCATGTTGGAAACGAAGATTCGGTCCTTGTCATCGATCGCGAGGTTGTCGAGCGAGGGCTTGAGCTGCGCCACCATTTTCTTGGCGCCGGACTTCGGATCGACCCGCACCAACTGGCCGAGCGCGGTGTCCACGACCCAGAGATTGCCCTTGGAATCGAAATTGACCGCCGCCGGAATCTTGAAACCGTCGGCGACCACAGTCAGCTCGGCCTTGTCGACGTCGACCCTGGCGACCTGGCCCTTGAACCAGAGCGGGCCGTAAAGCTTGTCGTCCGGCCCGAACTCGAATCCATTGAGGCCGCCCATCTTCTCCATGATCTTGCGCGGCGGCTTGGCGCCCTCGACATCGATCTCATAGAGCGCGTCGCCGAGGAATACCTGCGTCGCATAGAGCCGTCCGTCCTTGCGGAACGCGAGCGAGTTGATGCCGGGCAGGCCGGAGGCCAGCTTCTTGACCGGGCCGTCGCCCTTTCGCGAGTAGAGGTCGCCGGTCAGGAATGCGGTCCACGCCATGGTGCCGTCGGGGGCAAATGCGATGTCGTCGGCCATGCCTTCCGGCGAGGCAACCGCGATCTTGGCCGTGCCGCTCGTGCGATCGACTTCGTAGAGCGCCGCACCTGCGACGCTGCCGGCGAACAACCGCCCGGCCTTGTCGATGCCGAGCCCATGAACGCCGTGAAACGCCGAGCCTGGAACGAGTTTGGTAACTTCATATGTCTGCGCCGAGGCGCCGGTGGCAAGAAACACTGCCGCAGCCACGGTCGCACCGAATGCAAGCCTGCTCGTCATGACGCTACCTCCCGTTTTTTATTATGGAGGTGAGTATTCGTTCGCTTGCGGGGTTTGGCAAACAAAACTTGTAAGTGCGGCGCGGCCTCGCCGCCACAAAAATGACAACGCGCTAGGAACCCGTCCCTTCAGAATTTAACGAGAGTTCAGCCTGTATGGAGATGACAGGCGACCGCGCGTCCCGGACCGAGTTCGCGGAGCGGCGGCTGATCGGTTTTGCACACCGCCATGGCGCGGGGGCAACGGGTGTGGAAGCTGCATCCGGGCGGCGGCCGCAGCGCGCTCGGCACTTCACCTGAAATCACCGCACGCGGCCGGCGCGCCTCCACCTCGGGATCGGCGACGGGCACCGCCGCCATCAGGGCTTCGGTGTAGGGGTGCAGCGGATTGCGATAGAGATCGTCGCGGTCGGCGATTTCGACGAGGCGGCCGAGATACATCACCGCGATGCGCGTCGAGATGTGGCGGACAACAGCCAGATCATGCGCGATGAACAGATAGGTCAGCCCCAGCCGCTCCTGCAGATCCATGAACAGGTTGATGACCTGCGCCTGGATCGAGACGTCGAGCGCGGACACCGGCTCGTCGGCGATCAAGAGGCTCGGCTCCAGCGCCAGCGCGCGGGCGATGCCGATGCGCTGGCGCTGGCCGCCGGAGAATTCATGCGGATAGCGATCGGCCATATCGGGCAACAGGCCGACGGAAGCGATCAGAGAAGCTATCTTGTCGCGGGTCGCCGCCTTGTCGCCATCGAGGCCATGAACGGCCAGCGGCTCGCCGACGATGCTGCGGATCGTCATGCGCGGATTGAGCGAGCCATAAGGGTCCTGATAGACCATCTGCATCCGGCGCCGCACACCCAATAGTTCGGCGCCGCGGTGCGGGGCGATGTCCTGTCCCTCGAACACGATCCGTCCGGCGGTCGGCGTCAGCATCCGCAGCACCGCTAGTCCGGTGGTCGATTTGCCGGAGCCGCTTTCGCCGACGAGACCCAGTGTCTCGCCACGCCGGATCGTGAACGAAACGCCGTCGACCGCTTTGACGGTCGCGACCTGCCGCTGAAGGATGATGCCCTTGGTGACCGGGAAATGAACCTTCAGATCCTCGACCCGGAGGATGGTATCGACGGATGGCTCGGGCAGCGCGTCAGACATGGGCGAAACACGCTTTGGCGTGACGGTCGGCGACCTCAACCAGCTCAGGCTTCGCGGTTCGGCATTGATCCAGGATCGCGCGGCAGCGCGGCGCGAAGGAACAGCCGGGCGGCAGGCTGGCCAGATCAGGGGGCTGGCCCTCGATCGGCATCAGGCGCCGTCCGCCGCCGCCATCGAGGCGGGGGACGGAAGCCATCAGGCCCGACGTATAGGGGTGCTGTGGCCGGGCGTAGAGCTCGCGCGCCGGGGCAACCTCGACGATGCGGCCGCCATACATGACCGCGACACGGTCGGCGTAGCGGGCGACGACGCCGAGATCGTGGGTGATCAGGATCAGCGAGGAGCCGGTCTCACGCGTGACTTCCTTGAGGAGATCCAGAATCTGCGCCTGCACCGTGACGTCGAGCGCCGTGGTCGGCTCGTCCGCGATGATCAGGCGCGGCGCGCAGGCCAGCGCCATTGCGATCATCACGCGCTGGCGCATGCCGCCGGAATATTGGTGCGGATAGGAGCCGAGCCGGCTCGCGGCATCGCCGATGCGGACGCGGCCGATCAGTTCGGTCGCAGCTTCATAGGCCTTCTCCCACGGCGTGCCCCGATGCACGTTGATCGGCTCGGCCACCTGGAGGCCGACGGTCAGCGCTGGATTGAGCGAGGACATCGGCTCCTGGAAGATCATCGCGATCTTGTTGCCGCGGACCGCGCGGATGCCGGGATCGTCGAGCTTCAACAGATCCGTGCCGTCGAACAGGATTTCGCCGCTCTCGATACGGCCGGGCGGGTTCGGGATCAGGCGCAGCACGGAGAGCGCGGTCACGCTCTTGCCGGACCCGGACTCGCCGACGATCGCGAGCGTCTCGCCGGGATCGACATGAAACGATACGCCATCGACCGCGGTCACGGTTCCGCGCTCGGTGCGGAACCGCGTCGTCAGGTTTTTGACTTCCAGCAGTGGGCGCGTCATCGCCGCGGTCCCGCTCAACGGCCCATCTTCTTCTTGAGTTCCTGATCGATCCAGATCCGGGCGTAGATCGGCCCGGGACGAACGGCGCCGGCGCGAAGTTCGCCGGCATAGTTCTTCACCCAGGGCCACCAGGCCGTGAAGATGTAGGGCGTCGGAAGCCAAATGTATGGCGCCTTGTCGACGATCTCGCGGGTGATATCGCGGATTATCTCGACGCGTTTTTCCTCGTCCGACGTGCGGTACATTTCATCGAGCTTGGCGTCCAGCTTCGGATCGGACCATTGCGACGGGTTCCAGACCTCCTTGGTGAAGAAGCTCTTGTGCAGTGAGCGCGTCGGGTTGGTGTGGCCGTTGTTCATTAAATAACCGGCCGCGTTGGTCTTGGTGGTCATGGCGGAAAGAAACGCGCCATATTCCATGGTCTGGATTTCGATCTTGACGCCGACCTGCTCGAGATAGGCCGCCAGCAGCGGAATCAGGTCAATGTGATCGGGTGAACATGAGCAGACCTGCACCTTGAAGGTAAATCCCTTCGGCACGCCGGCTTCGGCCAGCAGCTTCTTCGCCTTCTCGGGATTGTAAGTGAACAGTTCTTTGACCGAGTCAGGCATGGCCGACAGCGGTTCGAAGTATCCGCCGTAATCGGGATGCTGCGGATAGGCGAACAGCTCGGCGTTGCCGCCGTAAAATTCCTTGACGATTTCCTGCTTGTTGACGGCGAGATTGAGCGCGCGGCGGACCCTGATATCGTCGAACGGTTTGGTGTCGACGCGCATCGCAAGGAACGTGCCGCTCATGTTGAGCCATTTCGACCACTGCAATTGCGGGGCGCTCTTCTTCAATTCGTCGACGGCGGACCAGCGGATGGTCTCGAGGATGTCGAGCTTGCCGGTGCGCAGCGCGGTGAGGAACGTCGCCTCATCCTTGATGGTGCGGTAGACCACCTTGTCGACGAAGGGCAGCTTGTACTCGGCACCACCGATCTTCTCCTTGTCCCAGTAGATCGGGTTCTTGGAGTAGGTGTTGGAGTTGCCCTGCACGAAGTCGGTCAGCATGAACGGCCCGGTGCCGTTGCCGTTCTTCCAGTTGGTGGCGCCGGCGTCGGCCATTTCCTTCGGGTAAATCGGGGAGTAGTAGCCCCAGCCGAAGCGATAATCCCACTCGGCATGGAACGAGTTGAAAGTGAACACCACGGTGTGACGGTCGGTGGCTTCCACCTTGTCGACATAGGAGAAATAGCCGGCCTGGGCCTTCGGGCTCTTGGCGAGGCGATTATAGCTGAACACGACGTCTTCGGCGGTCAGTTCGCGCGATTGCATGACGCCCGGCTTTTCCGGAAACATGATGCCCTTGCGCAGGCGGATCTCGACGCGCAACGGATCCTTTTTCCACTCCCAGCTTTCCGCCAGTTCGCCACGGATGGCGTCGGAAGGCAGGTAGGCGTCGGCGTAGAATGGATGCTTGCCGCCGTTTTTCTTCGACTTCGAGAGGTCGGCGGCGAACAATTGCTCGAGATAGTTGCCGGTGTCGTGGTTGAGCTTCCAGTTCCAGTCGGCCGGGTCGAACGACAGGGCCGACAGCGTCACATAGACGGTGCCGATCTCGAGCGTGCCGCCATATTGCGGTTTTGCTTCGGTTTGCGCCGATGCCGGCATGGCCAGCGCCAACAGGATCGCGGCCGACCCGGCGGCCAGGCGCCAGGCGTTGCGAATAACACTCATGGTTTCCTCCTTTATTCTTAATTCAGCATTCTTAATTCAGCGACTTATCTTGATCCGCGCATGCGTGGGTCGAGCAGGTCCCGCAAGGCATCTCCGAACACGTTGGTGGCGTAAACGACGATCGTGAGACAGAGGCCCGGCGCCAGCGCCAGCCATGGTCCCTGGAACATGAAGGTGCGGCCCGAGCCCGACAGCATGCCGCCCCAGGTCGGCGTCGGCGGCGGCACGCCAAGGCCGAGAAACGACAGGCCCGACTCGGCGAGGATCACGGTGCCGACGCGCGTCGTGAACAGCACGATGATCGGCGGCATGATGTTGGGCAGGATGTGCCGCCACAGGATACGGCCGGTCGAGGCGCCGATCGATTGGGCGGCGTGCACATACATGTTCTCGCGCACCGACACCACGGCGGACCGGATGATGCGCGAGCCGGCGATGCCGAGCAGCAGGCCGAGCGTGCCGATGATCTGCGGCAGGCCGGGGCCGAGCACCGAAACCACGACCAGCAGGATGATGAGATCGGGAAAGCTCATCCAGGCGTCGACGAAACGCTGCGTGATGAGATCGATCTTGCCGCCGAGATAACCGGTGAGAATGCCGATCGCGATCGAGATGATGGTGGCCAGCGACGCGGCGGCAAAGGCGATGATCACCGAAATCTGGGCGCCATAGAGACAGCGCGAGAGCATGTCGCGGCCGAGATTGTCGGTTCCGAACGGGTAGGCCCATGACGGCGCCATCAGGCGGTTGCGCGGGCTGATCTGGTTCATGCCATAGGGCGCCAGAACATCGGCGAAAATCCCGCACAGCAGGAACAGGATAAAGATGACGCCGCCGGCGGCGCCGAGCGGCTTCTCGCGGAACAGGCGAATCATGAAGCGGAGGACGCCGTTGCGCTCGGTCTTGCCGTTCGTGGCCGGAATATCGATCGCCAGCGTCATCAGCGGTATCTCACCTTGGGGTCGAGCAGGCCGTAGCTCAGGTCGACGGCGAGATTGATCAGCATCACGCAAAGACCGATCACGAGGCTGACGCCCGTTATGATCGGGTAATCGCGCTGGCTGATGGCGTCGAGCAGCAACAGCCCCATGCCGGGAATGACGAAGATCTGCTCGACGATGACGGCGCCGCCGATCAGGATCGGCGCCTGCAGGCCGATCAGCGTGACCACCGGGATCAGCGCGTTGCGCAGTGCATGCCGGATGACGACCAGCGGTTCCGACAGGCCCTTGGCCCAGGCGGTGCGGATATAATCCTGGCGCAGCACCTCCAGCATCATGGTGCGGGTCAGGCGCATGGTGATGGCCGACAGCGCGGTGCCCAGAATGATCGCCGGCAGAATCATCTGCTTGAGGTTCTGCAGGGGATCATCGGTGAACGCGACGAAGTTCACCTGCGGCGACCAGCCCCACCAGATCGACGGGAACACCATCACCATGGTGCCCATCCAGAAGCTCGGCACCGCCAGCATCAGGATCGAGAACGAGCGGGTGAGATAATCGCCGGCGGTGTCCTGCCGGATCGCAGAATAGATGCCGATCGGCAGCGCGATGCAGAGCGCGATGATCAGCGCCATGAAGCCAAGCTGGAACGTCACCGGCAGCCGTGCGCCGAGCAGTTCGCGCACCGGCGTGTTCTGCCAGAGCGAGCGGCCGAAATCGCCGTGAAAAAGAATGCCGCCGATCCAGTGAAAATATTGCAGCCACATCGGCCGATCGAGACCGAGCGTTGCGATCAGCTGGTCACGCGAGAGCTTGTCGGCGCCGACGTCGTTCTGGGCGAGCATCATGTCGATGACGTTGCCCGGCACCAGCCGCACGATGACGAAGACAATCAGGCTGGCAAAGAACAGCGCCGGGACAAGCGCCAACAATCGCCGTGCGAGATATGCCTGCATCCTTCGCTGCCCCCCATCGTCTTCTTGCAACAAGAGTGGACCGCGTCCGAAATGCTCGCAAGCGTTATCGCGACGCGCGCGATGCGATTTTGTCGCGGAGGAACTTGAGTGAAGTACGTGTGCGCGCAAAACATTCCGCGTCGCGGAACAGTAACGCGTGCAACTTCACGCTAACGAACATACGAGGTGAAAAGCCGGGAAGTTAAACGCTCAGCGGCTGACTTGCCGCACCGATGGCGCAGCGGTGCTGCCGGCGGCATCGGAGACACGCGCGGCGCCGCGATTGTTCATCTGGATATCGAGGCGATCGCGTTCCTTCTCGAAGCCCGCCATGACCGGGCCTTCGAGCGAGCGGCCGCGCGGCAGCTTCACGCGCATCGGATCGACGAAGCGGCCGTTGACCAGGATTTCGTAGTGCACGTGCGCGCCGGTCGACATGCCCGTTGATCCGACAAAGCCGATCACCTGGCCCTGTCGCACCCGCTTGCCGGGCTCCATGCCCTTGGCAAACGCCGACATGTGGCCGTAGGCGGTCTCGTAACCATTGTTGTGCTTCAGCTTGACGTATTTGCCGTAGCCGCCTTCCCAGCCGACTTTCTCGACGACGCCGTTGCCGGAAGCGAAGATCGGCGTGCCGTAAGGCGTGGCCCAGTCGACGCCGGTGTGCATCTTGGTGTAGCCGAGGATCGGATGGCGGCGTCCGCCGAATCCCGAACGCATGATCGCGTTGTTGACGGGTTTGCGCACCAGGAACTTCTTCGCGCTCTTGCCGGTCTCGTCGTAGTAGTCGACGACCGAGTCGTCGGGGGTCTGGAAGCGGTAATATTTCTTGGTTTCGCCGCCGACCGTGAGCGAAGCGAACAGCACTTCGGTCTTTTCGGTGATGGTCGCGCCGTCGTCTTCGCCGGCGAAGAACACGTCGAAGGAATCGCCGGGCTGCACCTTGCGCTGGAAGTCGACGTCGTAGGAATAGATCTTGACCATGTCCTCGATGACGGTGGCCGGCACCTTGTTGCGCAACGCGGTCTCGTAAATGCTCTGGTAGAGCCGGACGCCGGTGCCGTCATCCTCATCGTCGTCGTCGTCTTTGCCGGCGGCAGCCTCGGCGACCGTATTCATGCTCTGCACGTCGACGGCGACGTATTTGCCGACGTCGGACAGCGCTGCAACGGCCTCGATGGTGGTTTCGTTGGCGACGATCACCCGATAGGGCTGCAGCCGCACGCCGGGGCCGAGGGCGGCAGGCGCCATCAGGATACGGAGCTTCTGGCCTTCCTTCAGGCCGCCGTCGCGGCCGCGGGCGCCCAGCGTTGCAGCGATCGCCTTGGCCTCGTCCGGCGTTGCGCCCTGATCGCGCAGGATAGAGGTGACCGTATCGCCCTTCTTCACGACGTGAATGCGCTCGTTGGAAGGGTTGCCGCCGGTAATTTGGTCCTTGGTCTTCGGCAGCAGCGTGACGTTTTCCGGCACCACGCGGGTTTCAAAGCCGGCATAGGGGTCGGAGACGGTGCCCTCGGTGGCGTAGGCCAGCTTCATGTCGGACTGGACGCCGCTGGCATCGGCGGCGGCGTTCGCCAGCGCCGTATAGCGTACGCCGCCGGTGTTGCCGCGCCAGTTGGCGGCGTCCCGCACCCGCATCAGGACTTCGTCGAGCGCGACCACGGCGGCGAGTTTCGCCTTCGGAAGCACCGTTGCGAGGTCCTTGGTGACGAAGGAGACCTCGGCATCGGGTTCTACGGCATCGGGATTGTTCGGATCGTCGGCGGCGGCGGGGGTGGGGGCGCCGACATCGGTCAGCATGCGCTGGGCGTTGAATGGCGGGATTTTGGCGGAAAGGTCGCTCGTCGTCATCGACAAATTGCCGGAGATCCGGATGAACGGCCGAACCCGCATCACGTCGCGGTTGCCGACCCGGGTGACGGTCGAGACCCGCATGACGTTGCGGGCGGCTGTCGATTCACCTGGCGGCGGCAGGCGGTCGCTCTTATGCAGGCTGGCGGAACGATCGTTGGCGCCGAAAGCGCCGCGCAACGCGCCTTCGACGCGCTCCGGCACCTTGGCAAAGGTCATTTCGCCGTCGAGCGACGCGAAAACGGCGCCGCCGATGAGAGCTGCGCCGCACAGACCAGTCAGGATAGTGCCGCTAAACCATTGTACGGAGACACGGCGGCGGTCGATCACCGCGGCCTCGGTGCCATCGACGGAAAGCGGCGGCTCGTGACCGAGATCAATGATCCCGGTCTCGCGTCCATAGCCGCTTCCGCGTGACGCCTTCTGATTCAACCCTGTGTCCCCCCAAATTCCATCAACATTCGACTAGACCTTCGCTCGATCCAGATCCGGTTTCCGTCCCTCTATAAGGAGGATCCCGGTGCATCGCGCGCCGCACGAATCGATATTCGGGAATCAAAGGCCAGAAGACCGGCCGGAACCTCGAACGTCAATGATGTGCAGATCTCTCGATGTTTCTCGGCCGCGTGGGGAAAGGCGACGGGTTCATTAAGATCGCCAGTCCCTGGTAGGTGACCACCGGCAGCCCCCACTGGCATCCGGCGGTTCAATGCATACGTTATAGTCAGAACGTCGCAGGATTGTGGCTCAAGTACGGCGCAAAGCCCCCAAATATATAGACTTCTTGGGCTCCAAAATTTCTTCCACATCGTGCGACAATTTGTTGACGAAGGGCGTTGACAGGTCCGATCGGGTGGGCCTATAACCCGACCACTGAGCGCGGCGCTGCTTTGGCCCTGAGGCCAAGGCAAGTTGTCGCGCCCGTGAAGCTCCTCATTATGATGAGTGAATCAACAGCCGATACCAATCGGTTGTTATTTGCCGTCCGGTGAAGGTGCTTCCGGAACTCCCAGTAGTGGGAAGCTCCCAGTCAATGGGAGATGGGTCCTTCGGGTCCCGGGCTGTTTGACAAGTGAAGATGAAGAAAGAGAAACGTGGACGGCGGAGTCCTTGCGGGCCTCGATTACTTGAATACGCAAGTATTGAAGTGTTGGGGCCGGACGAAAGACTTCGGCGGTACACGTTTACATAGGTTACACCATCGTTGCCCACGATGTGAATCGTAGGCAGCTTGTCGGCTTCGGCCGGCAAAAAATGGTGGGACCTCGTCAAACGTTGTGATCAGCCGGTTTGAAGTTTCAAGTCCAACTTGAGAGTTTGATCCTGGCTCAGAGCGAACGCTGGCGGCAGGCTTAACACATGCAAGTCGAGCGGGCGTAGCAATACGTCAGCGGCAGACGGGTGAGTAACGCGTGGGAACATACCTTTTGGTTCGGAACAACACAGGGAAACTTGTGCTAATACCGGATAAGCCCTTACGGGGAAAGATTTATCGCCGAAAGATTGGCCCGCGTCTGATTAGCTAGTTGGTGAGGTAACGGCTCACCAAGGCGACGATCAGTAGCTGGTCTGAGAGGATGATCAGCCACATTGGGACTGAGACACGGCCCAAACTCCTACGGGAGGCAGCAGTGGGGAATATTGGACAATGGGCGCAAGCCTGATCCAGCCATGCCGCGTGAGTGATGAAGGCCCTAGGGTTGTAAAGCTCTTTTGTGCGGGAAGATAATGACGGTACCGCAAGAATAAGCCCCGGCTAACTTCGTGCCAGCAGCCGCGGTAATACGAAGGGGGCTAGCGTTGCTCGGAATCACTGGGCGTAAAGGGTGCGTAGGCGGGTCTTTAAGTCAGGGGTGAAATCCTGGAGCTCAACTCCAGAACTGCCTTTGATACTGAAGATCTTGAGTTCGGGAGAGGTGAGTGGAACTGCGAGTGTAGAGGTGAAATTCGTAGATATTCGCAAGAACACCAGTGGCGAAGGCGGCTCACTGGCCCGATACTGACGCTGAGGCACGAAAGCGTGGGGAGCAAACAGGATTAGATACCCTGGTAGTCCACGCCGTAAACGATGAATGCCAGCCGTTAGTGGGTTTACTCACTAGTGGCGCAGCTAACGCTTTAAGCATTCCGCCTGGGGAGTACGGTCGCAAGATTAAAACTCAAAGGAATTGACGGGGGCCCGCACAAGCGGTGGAGCATGTGGTTTAATTCGACGCAACGCGCAGAACCTTACCAGCCCTTGACATCCCGGTCGCGGACTCCAGAGATGGAGTTCTTCAGTTCGGCTGGACCGGAGACAGGTGCTGCATGGCTGTCGTCAGCTCGTGTCGTGAGATGTTGGGTTAAGTCCCGCAACGAGCGCAACCCCCGTCCTTAGTTGCTACCATTTAGTTGAGCACTCTAAGGAGACTGCCGGTGATAAGCCGCGAGGAAGGTGGGGATGACGTCAAGTCCTCATGGCCCTTACGGGCTGGGCTACACACGTGCTACAATGGCGGTGACAATGGGATGCTAAGGGGCGACCCTTCGCAAATCTCAAAAAGCCGTCTCAGTTCGGATTGGGCTCTGCAACTCGAGCCCATGAAGTTGGAATCGCTAGTAATCGTGGATCAGCACGCCACGGTGAATACGTTCCCGGGCCTTGTACACACCGCCCGTCACACCATGGGAGTTGGTTTTACCTGAAGACGGTGCGCTAACCCGCAAGGGAGGCAGCCGGCCACGGTAGGGTCAGCGACTGGGGTGAAGTCGTAACAAGGTAGCCGTAGGGGAACCTGCGGCTGGATCACCTCCTTTCTAAGGATGGTTCTTCAGAAGCTTGCTTCTATCGAACCGTTTTAGAAACATCAGTGGCCAACGATCGTCAGGATTGTTGAGCTGCATTGGCGGGATTTCGCCGTCTACGTTTCTCTTTCTTCGCGGACGAACACGCGCCAGGGGCTTAGCGCTTGTGCGATGCATCTGGCATGAGCCGGTTGCGCGCCACTGCGGCCTCTCGTGTTAGGGGCTTGTAGCTCAGTTGGTTAGAGCGCGCGCTTGATAAGCGTGAGGTCGGAAGTTCAAGTCTTCCCAGGCCCACCACTTTGATCGAGCGCATCACGTCTCATGACCGACGTAAGCATTCGTCTTCTGGTACGGGGCCATAGCTCAGCTGGGAGAGCGCGTGCTTTGCAAGCATGAGGTCGTCGGTTCGATCCCGTCTGGCTCCACCAGATGGAATTGAAGATCGACAAAGTGGCCTGCTAACAAAGCGCCTTTCAAATCGTCCGCGAAACATCACTTCGCATGTCGTGTCCTACGGGATACGCGTGCGTGATTTCTGACATCGTAAAGAGGAGATTGATCCGAGTTTTGGGTCTGCAAAGCAATTTGCGGAGCTCAATTCATAATCTCCAGATCATTTCGGCGCTCGCGCATCGTAACCCATCGCAAGATGAGTGAGATGAGTGAGTTGTAAATGATCTTTTTAGCGAAGCTTGACCGCCTCGCTATCGGGTTGATCTTACGAAGCAAGCTGGTCTTTCTAATCATTGTCCGGCCGTGCATAGCATTCATCGAGGGTGCGCGTTTTGGGGTTTCGACCTCAAGGCAATTGTACGGACTACATTCTGCCGAGTGTGTGGACATTGATAATGAGAGCAATCAAGTGCCTTAAGGGTGTTCGGTGGATGCCTTGGCGCTGAGAGGCGATGAAGGACGTGCTACGCTGCGATAAGCCGTGGGGAGCTGCGAAGAAGCTTTGATCCACGGATTTCCGAATGGGGAAACCCACCTTCGATAGCTGGAACTCCAAGATCTCGTATCTTGGGGTTTGGACAGCAATGTTTGAGACCAAGCCGCGAGGTTTTGGATTTCCAGTTATCAAGTGAAGGTATGAAATCTCTGAATACATAGGAGGTTTTAAGCGAACCCGGGGAACTGAAACATCTAAGTACCCGGAGGAAAGGACATCAAACGAGACTCCGTTAGTAGTGGCGAGCGAACGCGGACCAGGCCAGTGATACATCAAAGACAACCGGAACCTGTCAGGAAAGCAGGGCCTTAGAGGGTGATAGCCCCGTACGGGTAATGCGATGATGTATCCTTGAGTAAGGCGGAACACGTGAAATTCTGTCTGAACACGGGGGGACCACCCTCCAAGCCTAAGTACTCCTCAGCGACCGATAGTGAACCAGTACCGTGAGGGAAAGGTGAAAAGCACCCCGACGAGGGGAGTGAAATAGACCTGAAACCGGACACCTACAAACAGACGGAGCCCAAGATACGTTCTGGGTGACGTCGTACCTTTTGTATTATGGGCCAGCGACTTAATTTAACGAGCAAGCTTAAGCCGATAGGCGTATGCGCAGCGAAAGCGAGTCTGAATAGGGCGTCAAGTTCGTTGTATTAGACCCGAAACCTAGTGATCTAGCCATGAGCAGGTTGAAGGTGAGGTAACACTCACTGGAGGACCGAACGGGTGTCTGTTGAAAAAGACTCCGATGACTTGTGGTTAGGGGTGAAAGGCCAATCAAACTGGGAAATAGCTGGTTCTCCGCGAAAGATATTTAGGTATCGCCTCGCATGAATGCTTCGGGGGGTAGAGCACTGGATGGGCTAGGGGGACTTACCGTCTTACCAAACCCAACCAAACTCCGAATACCCGAAAGCAATATGCGGGAGTCACACGGCGGGTGCTAACGTCCGTCGTGGAGAGGGAAAC